>NZ_JCBANA010000011.1:0-105039 GCF_059760725.1 Achromobacter sp. 1014246743 | reverse complement strand
CCTCGGCAGGGTGATTTGGGTAAAAGAAAAAGGATACGGCCCCACCCCCCAAGCCCACCCCCGCCGAGCGACCTACGAAGCCCAAACGCCGCAAGCAAGCAAGCAAGCAAGCGACAAGCAACACCCCGTCAGCCGGCCTCAAAAATCAACCGAAGATTCACTCCGCCATCGGATCCTGAAACTGCGAACACTTGATCTGCACCAGCTTCCGATCCTGCAACCGCAACGCCGTCAACGCCCCACCCCACACGCAACCCGTATCCAGGCAGATCACATCCGGACGCTGCATCAGCCCCAGCGTAGACCAGTGTCCAAACACCGTCGTGATATTTCGGGTAGCTCGATTCGGCACGTCGAACCAAGGCACCAGCCCCGGCGGCCATGCACCCGGTGTTACCTTGGTTGCGAATTCCATGTGGCCGTTGGGCGTGCACAGGCGGATGCGCGTCAGTGCGTTGATGATCACCCGCATCCGCTTGCCGCCCTTGTGGTCTTCCTTCCAGGTGGCCGGCTCGTTGCCGTACATCTTTTGCAGTGCTTTCTGCCAGTTCGGGCCGCGCAGCGCGTCCTGCACTTCGGCGGCCAGCGACAGCGTCTTGGCCACGTCCCATTTTGCCAGCGTGCCCGCGTGCACCATCAGGTGGTCGTGCTCGAAATGGGCCAGCGGGCGCGAGCGCAGCCAGTCGATCAGCGCGGCCGAATCCGGCGCGCGAAGAATCTCGTCGAGCGTGTCTGATTTTGACGGCTTGCGCACGCCCGCGGCCGCGGCCAGCAGGTGCAGGTCATGGTTGCCCAGCACCACCGTGGCGCGGTCGCCCAGGTCGATGATGCGACGCAGCGTTGCCAGTGACTGCGGGCCGCGATTGACCAGATCCCCGGCGAACCAGAAGCGCGACTTCGGGTCGCCGACCAGTTCGGGATGGGACAGCAAGCGATCCAGCGGCGAGCAGCAACCTTGCACGTCGCCGATCATCCAGATACTGCTGTTCATGCGGGACTCTTACTCCAGGGCCAACGTTGTTGGACGATACGGGTAATGGTGTGGCGGTATTCCATGTAGCTCATGGCGCCCAGCGCCAAGGCCATGGCCCCGATATTCGGGCCCAGGGCCGTCAGCCAGGGCGGCCACTTGCCCAGCATGCCTACGTTCAGCGCCAGCTGGTTCAGCATGAAAAAGCCCACGCCCAGCAGGATGCCGATGAAGACCTTGGCGCCCACGCCGCCGCGGCGAGTCTGCATCAGCCCGATGGGGGCCGCGATCGTGATCATCACCAGCAGCGTGAACGGATACGCCAGTTTGCGCCACAACGCGACAACCTGTCGACCATATTGCAGCTGGTTGTTGCGCAAATAATCCACATAATCGAGCAGGGTCACGATCGACATGCGCTCGGGCGTCAGCACCCGGGCCAGCAGGCGTTCGGCGCTGAGCGTCGTGTCGACCGTGCGTTCGGGCACTTTCACCACCGTGGCCGGCGGGTTCTTCGGGGGGCGGGCGTTGGCCAGGGCTTCCGAGGCCTCGTCGTCCAGGCGGGTTTCGGCCACGTCTTTGAGCACCAGGTCGCCATGGGCGAACAGGCCCGTGGGCGCCGTCGACAGTATCGACAGCGTCAGGTCTTTCTTGAACTCGTACAGCGTGACGCCCGTGACCTGGCCGTCGCCCTTCAGTTCGGCGATGTTGATGATGCGGGTGCCGCCGTTGGCCGTGGGTTCCTTGAACCAGTAGCCGCTGTTCAGGCGGTCGCCGCCGGCCTTGCCGCGAAACTGCAGGTTGGCTTCGCCGGACTTGATTTCGGCCCAGGGCGTGACGTATTCGGACAGCAGGGCTGCGCCGATCATCAGCGGGATGGTCACGATCCAGAGCATGCGCAACAGGCGCATGCCGCTGACGCCCGAAACCCGCAAGATGACCAGTTCGTTGCGCTGGGCCAGGCCGGCCAGCGCCAGGATCGCGCCGATCAGAAGGCCGATGGGCAGCAGGTCGTACAGGCGGGTGGGGATGGCCAGCGCCTGCATGTACAGCAAGGCCAGCATGGAGAACTTGTCGCCCACGTTGTCCAGGTCGTCCACCAGCGCGAAAAACGTGAAAAGGCCCAGCAGGGCCATAAGGACCACTGCACAAGAGCGATAGATCTCGCGGGCCAGGTAGCGACGTGCGGTACGCATGAAAAGGGACGAAGGAGCGCGTAAACGTGAAAGCTTAACAAATCCCGCCGTCCAAGGTGGGCGGGGGCCTGGGGAATCAGTCGGTTTCTCGTGTCAGGGGATGTCCACCATCTGCATCCGCCGGGTCAGGGTGTAGACGCGGGAGTTCAGGTAGTTGGAATTGCGATGGCTGTCATAGAAGCGGGGATTGGGCAGCATGGCCGCCAGCCGGGCCGACTGGCTGGCCCCCAGGTTGGCCGCCGGCACGTTGTAATAGTGCTTGGCCGCCGCCTGGGCGCCGAAGACGCCCACGCCCCATTCCGCCACATTCAGGTACAGCTCGAGGATGCGTTCCTTGGTCATGACGTGTTCGATCATGTAGGTCAGCACCAGTTCCTGGCCCTTGCGGACGTAGCTGCGGGAACTGGACAGGAACAGGTTCTTGGCCAGCTGCTGGGTGATGGTCGAGCCGCCGCGCATCTTGCTGCGGCCGGCTTCTTCCTGTTTCTGGTTGTATTCCCACGCCTTGCGGATGGCGTCCCATTCGACGCCGTCGTGCTCGGTGAAATTGGAATCTTCGGATGCCACCACCGCCAGCTTCAGGCTGCGGTTGATCTTGTCGTAGGGCACCCATTCGTATTTCAGGCGGAAATCGGGGTTGCCGTCCTGCAGGCGGGCGAGTTCTTCACGCATCACGGCGCTGCTGCCCGGGTTCTGGTACTTGTACCAGACCACCAGCCCGAACAGCCAGAACTGGTAGAGCAGCACCGCACACACCAGCGCCATCAGTACGCCGGTGATGATCCGGAACCAGGAACGGCGCTTGCCGCTCTTGCCGCGGGCGGCCATCGGGTCAGCTTCCGGCCATCAGCGCCTCGCGCAGCGCCGCCAGCACAGGGGCCGGGTCGGGCCGCACGCCGTGCCAGATGAAGAAACTTTCGGCGGCCTGGCCCACCAGCATGCCCAGGCCGTCGGCGGTCAGGGCTGCGCCGTCCTCGCGGGCCTGCCGCATGAAGGCGGTGGGCTGGGCGCCGTACATCATGTCGTAGCCGGCCGCGCCCTCGGCATACAGGCCGGCGGGCAGGTCGGGGGCGGCATCCTGCAGGCCGCTGGCGGTGGCATTGACCACCAGGTTCCAGCCGCCGGGCAGGGCGGCGTCCGCCAGGCCGCCGGCAGTGACGCGAGTCTGGGGCTCGGCGCCGGTTGCGCGCCAGGCCTCGGCCAGTTCCAGCGCCCGGGCGGCGGTGCGGTTGACGATATGGATGCGGGCGCAGCCGGCCTGGGCCAGCGGTTGCAGCACCCCCCGGGCGGCGCCGCCCGCGCCCACCAGCAGGACGGACGCGCCGGTCAGGCGCACGCCCAGGCGCAGCAGGTCGGACACCAGGCCGACGCCGTCGGTGTTGCAGCCGTGCCAGGCGCCGTCGCGCCAGGACAGGGTGTTGACGGCCCCCGCCAGCCGGGCGCGGCTGGACAGGTGGCCCGACGCCAGCGCGTAGGCGTCCCGCTTGAACGGCACCGTGACATTCAGGCCCAGCCCGCCTTCGGCGGCAAAGGCGGCGACCGCGGCGCCAAAGCCGTCCACCGGCGCCAGCAGGCGCTCGTAGGTCAGCGGCTTGCTGGTCTGTTGCGAGAACAGGGCGTGGATCTGGGGCGAGCGGCTGTGCGCGATGGGGTTGCCGATGACGGCGTAGCGGGCAAGAGGGGGCGCCTCGGTCATGGGGCTTCGGTTTCCAGGGTGTCGTTGACGAAATGCCAGGTGCGGGTGATGACCAGCACGTCGGTGTCGCGGGCGATGTCGGGCGGGAAGGGCGGGAACGGCGCGGCCAGCTGCACGATGCGGCGGGCGGCCTGGTTCAGCACGGCATGGGGCGAGGGCTGGTCGATGTCGACCGCCGCGATGCTGCCGTCGGCGCGCACCGACACGGTGATGCGCAGCGAGCCATAGATGCGGCCGCGGGCTTCGTCCGGGTAATGCTGGGTGCCGACGGATTCGATGCGGGTGCGCCAGGCATCCAGGTAGGCGGCGTAGCGCGAGGCCTCGGCCGAGGGCGCCACGAACTGCTTGCGCGGCTCGGCGCTGTATTGCTGGACCTTGGCGGCCAGGGCGGCGATCTGGGCGTTCTGGATGACGCTGGCCTGGTCCTGGGCGTCCTGGCCGCGCTCGTTGCCGTCGGGCCAGGGGTTGACCGCCTGGCGCTCGGCGCCAGCCTTGTCGGCGGCGCGCAGCTGGGTCATCAGGCGGGCCTGTTCGGCTTCCAACTGCACCTGGCGCCGCCGCATGGCTTCCAGCACGATGGTCTCGGCCGACGCGCCGGTCTGGGGCAGGGGGGTGGTGGACAGGCCGCGTTCGGCATTGCCGCCGCCGCTCATCTGGTTTTGCGCCTGGGCCCGGGGGGTATCGGGGGGCGTTTCGCTGCGGGCGTTCAGCAGCACCACTTCGAGGCTGGCCGCCGGGGGGCGGGACAGCGCGGGCGCGCCGAAGCGCCACGCCAGGGCGCCGGCGTGCACCAACAGCGAAATCGCAATGCCGATGCGCAGGTAGTGCTGGGCGGGCGCGCCCAGCCACCACAGCAGACGGCTCAGCGGAGAGGGGGAATCAGCAAGGCGTTGCACGCACGCATTGTAGAGCCAGTCCGCCCGCCGCCGTCACCTGTGGCTGCCCGTAGCGCTTACTTCGAGGGCCGCGGGAAGACCCAGACCTTGCTGGCCGGCAGGGCCAGGCGGCAGGGGCCGGGTTCGCGGCCTTCGGGGCCGTAGGCGCGCAGCGCCAGGGTGTTGGCCGGGTCTGCATCGGGGGTGCGGAACAGGTATTCCCAGCGGTCGCCCAGGTACATGCTGGTCAGAAGCGGCATGTCCAGGTGGTTGCCGTCGGGATCGTCCGCCAGGCGGACCTGTTCGACCCGGATCACCGCGGTGGCGTCCTGGCCCTGGGTCACGCCTTCGCCGGCCTTGCCCCACAGCGCCCAGCCGTGGCCCTCGATGCGGGCGCGGCCGTCGCGCACTTCGGTGACCTTGCCGTCCAGCCGGTTGTTGCTGCCCATGAACTCGGCGGTAAACAGGGTCGACGGCGAGCCGTACATTTCCTGCGGCGTGCCTTGCTGCTCGATCTTGCCGTTGTTCAGCAGCAGGATGCGGTCGGAAATGGCCATGGCTTCGCTCTGGTCATGCGTCACCATCAGGGCCGACAGCCCCAGGCGGATGATCAGTTCGCGCAGGAAGGCCCGGGCCTCTTCGCGCAGCTTGGCATCCAGGTTGGACAGCGGCTCGTCCAGCAGGATGACGGGCGGGCTGTACACCAGCGCCCGGCCGATGGCCACGCGCTGCTGCTGGCCGCCGGACAGCGCGTGCGGATGGCGCTGGCCCAGCTTGCCCAGGCCCAGCTGGTCCAGCACGGCCTGCACGCGTTCGCGCACTTCGGCGGACGGCACCTTGCGCAGCTTCAGCGGGTAGGCCACGTTCTCGAACACGGTCTTGTGCGGCCACAGCGCGTACGACTGGAACACCAGGCCCAGGTTGCGCTCTTCGGCCGGGATTTCCTTGCGGGCCCCGCCGTCGTAGACCACGCGGTCGCCGATGGTGATGCGGCCGCGCTTGGGGCCTTCCAGGCCCGCCACGGCGCGCAGCAGCGTGGTCTTGCCGCTGCCCGACGGGCCCAGCAAGGACACCACTTCGCCCTGGCGCAGTTGCATCGACACGCCCTTGAGCACCGGGTTGTCGCCGTAATCCAGGTGCAGGTCTTCTACAGAAAGCTCAATCATGAAGTTTGACTCCGAATCGCAGGGCGATGCCCAGGCCGATCACGACCAGAACGATATTGATGAAGGAAAGCGCGGCCACGATGTCGATGGCGCCGGACGCCCACAGCGACACCAGCATGGACCCGATGGTCTCGGTGCCGGGCGACAGCAGGTAGACGCCGGTGGAGTATTCGCGCTCGAAGATCAGGAACATCAGCAGCCACGAACCGATCAGGCCGTACTTGGCCAGCGGCACGGTGACGTGGCGGGTGACCTGGCCGCGCCGCGCGCCGGCGCTGCGGGCGGCCTCTTCCAGTTCAGGCCCCACCTGCAGCAGCGTCGACGAGATCAGGCGCAGGCCGTAGGCCATCCAGACCACCGTGTAGGCCAGCCACACGCTGAAGATGGTGCTGCGCATGGCACGCAGCCATTCGATGAAGTTCTCGCGCAGCCACTCGGCGAACGGCAGGCCCGACAGCCAGCCGCCCAGGTCCGGATCCAGCGCGTTGTCCAGCCACATCGGCACGAACAGGAACACCCACAGGAACGCCAGGCCCGCCAGCAGGCCGGGCACCGCGCGCGGCACCAGCACGCTGTAGTCCATGAAGCGGGTGACGTTGTCCGGCTTGCGGTGCATCGCCAGGCCCACGAACATGTAGCACATCACGGCCAGCGCGCCGCCGAACACGCCGATGGCCACCGAGTTGACGATGGCGCGCATCAGGTTCGGTTGCGCGAACACGGTGCGGAAGGCATCCAGCGACAGCACGTCGAACAGCGACACGCCCATGCCCCAGTTGGACACGAACGCGCGCAGCAGCACGCCCATCAGCGGCACCACGATGGTGACCAGCAGCCAGAACGCCACCACGCCGCCGGCCACCCAGCGCCACTTGCCCAGCGGCAGCGGACGGGCGCGCGAGGCCTTGCCCTTGACGGTGACGAAACGGTTGGCCGTGCGCATCAGGCGGCGCTGCAGCATCACCAGCGGAATCGTCATGCAGATCAGCACCACGGCCACGGCGGCCATCAGGTGGTACGACGGAATGCCGAGCTTGTTGGTCAGCTTGTACAGGTAGGTGGCCAGCACCAGGTTGCCTTCCGGGTCGCCCAGCACCAGCACCAGGCCGAACACTTCCAGGCCCAGGAAGAACAGCAGCACGGTGGCGTACAGCATGGCCGGGCGCACCATCGGCAGGCTGACCGACACCATCACGCGCAGCGGCGAGGCGCCGGTGACGCGGGCCGCTTCTTCCACGTCCGACCCCATGCTGCGCAGGGCCGACGAGATGTACAGGTAGGCGTGCGGCACGTGCGTGAGGCCGGCGATGATGACGATGCTGGTCAGCGAATACACGTTCCAGGGCACGAAGCCCAGGATGTTCTGCGCCCAGGTCGAGAAAAAACCGACCGGGCCGGCCGCCACCACGTAGCCAAAGCCCAGCACCATCGGCGACACGAACACCGGCACCAGGATCAGGGGCTCGATCCAGCGCCGGCCGGGCAGGTCGGTGCGGATCATCAGGAAGGCCAGCATGCCGCCCAGGGGGATGGCGATGATGGCCAGCCCGAAGGCCAGGATGAAGCCGCTTTTCAGCGCCTTGTAGAAATCCGGGTCCGCGAAGATGAAGCGGAACGCGTCCAGGCTGAATACCTTGGACGGGGAAAAGAAGGGCGCGGACAGGAAGCTCTGGATGATGATGAACGACAGCGGCACGTAGATGGCCAGGGCTGTGATCAGCACCACCACGCCGCGCGGCAGGGACTGCCATTTTCTGCGCAATGACTGCATGGGGAAATCCTGTTGATTCGATAGACGCGGGGGGGCGCCCGCTGGCGATCACCCGCCGGCATTCACCCGCAGGTGAATGTCCGGCCGGCGGGTGGGGGGCATGCCGCCCTCCCGCGTGCTGGCGGCCGGGGGCGGATGCGTTGCCCCCGTGGCGCCGGCAGCCTTACTTGCCTGCTGCGGCGCGCCAGTCCTTGATGAACTGCAGGCGCTTGTTCTGCTCCAGGTAGTCCAGCAGCGTTTCGTTGACCGGGATCGGCTTGAGCGAGGCGCCCAGCTTCTTGGTCATGCCGTCCACATCGTTGTCGCCTTCGATGTCGTCGCGCACCGAGGCCAGGTCAGCCTGGTTGGCCATGATTTCCTGGCCCTTCTGCGACAGCAGGTAGTCCATCCACAGCTTGGCCGCGTTGCGGTTCTTGGCCTTCTTGCTGATGAACGCCACGCGCGACAGCACCAGCGCGTAGTCGGTCGGGTAGGCCACGCCCAGCGACGGGTCGGTCTTGGCGCGGGTTTCGGCGTACGAGCCCAGGATGTTGTAGCCGATCAGGTTTTCGCCCGACGACACGCGTTCCATCATGGTGCCGGTGGACGACTGCACGATCAGGCCGCCCTTGGCGATGTCCTTGAGCGTGTCGAAGTACTTGGGGTCATTGGCCTTGTCCTGCACGGCCAGCATGAAGCCCACGGCCGACTTCTCGATGTCGTAGGTGGTGACCTTGTTCTTGAACTTGTCCGGCTGGCTGGCGATCAGCTTGGCCAGGGCGCCGTGCGTGGTCGGCACTTCGTTGGCCGGAATCAGGCGCTTGTTGTAGATGAACACGGCCGGCTCGTAGGTCGTGCCGTAAGCCGAGTCCTTCCAGACGGCCCAGGCCGGCAGCTTGCCGATCTCGGGCGACTTGTACTGCAGCGCGTAGTCGGTGGCCAGCTTCAGGGCCGAATCCATCGACGAGCTCCAGACGATGTCGCCGCTGCTGCCGCCCGCCGCCTGTTCGCTGATGTAGCGGTTGTACAGCTCGGTGCTGTTCATGTCGTTGTATTCGACCTTGACGCCCGGGTACAGCGCTTCGAAGCCCTTGATGATGGGGCCGGCGGCCTTGGTGTCGGTGGTCGAATAGATCACGACCTTGCCTTCCTTCTTGGCGCCGTCGAGAATCTTCTGGTAGTCGGCGGGGTAGCCCGCGGGCACGGATTGGGCGTAGGCGCTGCCGGCGGCGATGGCGAATGCAGCGGCGCAGGCGGCCGCCAGTCTGGACTTGGCAAGCATGGGTCTTGTCTCCGTTGGAATTAGTATCGACAGGCGCGAAGCCTGTTCGACCGCATCTTAGGGGCCGGCGTCTGTCGTCGTCCTGTCATGGGGGGCAGGGTGGGATAGGGGTAATCCCGTGGTCGGGAGCAGGCCCGCCGGCACGACGCGGCGTCGTGCCGGGGCGGTGTGGCCTAGGGCCGTTCCGGCGTATCGGTGACCAGCCGGATCCAGTTCTGCACGAAGCGCGAGTGCCGCCGCTGGTCCAACCCCACCAGCAGCGCGGGTGACAGCACCACGGGCTGCACGATGCCTTGCGAGCGTGCCAGCACGGCCTCCGAGGTCCAGCGCCCCGGTGTGTCTTCCATGATCGACCCCAGCGCCGCGTGGCTGGACGCCACCTGCTGGCCGGCCGGCGACAGCAGCCAGTCGACCAGCGCGCGGCCCAGGTCCGGATTGGGCGCCTTGCGGGCAATCAGCACCGAACGCGCCAGCACCAGCACGTAGTCCTGCGGAAACACGATGCCGATCTTGCTGCCCGCCGCCTGGCGTGACAGCGCATAGGACCCCAGGATGTTGTAGCCCAGGTCCATCTCGTCGTTCTCGATCGCGTCCAGCAGGTCCGCGCTGGTGGCCGACAAGCGCACGCCGACTTGGCCCAGGGCGTTGGCCAGGCCCCAGAAATTGGATGACACCAGTTCGTCCTGTTCGGCCATCAGGTAGCCCACGCTGCTGCGCGAAATGTCATAGGTGCCCACGCGCCCATGCAGCCGCGCGCGGTCGTGTTCGAGCGTGCGCAGCAGGTCCTGGCGCGAGCGCGGCACGGTGGCCTCGGTGTAGCGCTTGGGGTTGTAGACGATCACCGCCGGCTCGAAGGTAAAACCGTAGACCTCGTTGCGCCACACCGCCCACGACGGCAGCTTGGCCGCATAGGGCGAGGCATAGCGCTGTGCGTAGCCGTCGTTGGCCAGCCGGATCTGCAAGTCCGAGGCCGAGCTCATCAGCACGTCCACGTCCTTCAGCTGGTTCTCGATGGCCGCCTCGTACAGTTCGCGGCTGCCCATCTCGCGATACACGACGGTGACGTCGGGCCGCTGCGCCTGAAAGCCCAGGATCAGCGGCGCCACCACCGGCGTGTCGGTCGGCCCCGCGATGGTCAGCACGCGCGACGACGGCTGCGGCGCCGGATAGCGGGTCACGATTTCCGGAATGTCGGCGGCGCGCACGTCGGCCGGGGCGGCCGCCAGCAGCAGCGCGGCCGCAAACACGGCTCCCAGCCAACCCGCCAGCGTGCGCCCGCCGGCCCCGCTGCGCTGGCGCGCCAGCGGCAGGATCACCCGCGCCGACAGGCCGCCGCCGGGGCGGTCCTGCAGCCACAGGGACCCGCCGTGCGCCACCGCCACCGACCGCACGATGGCCAGGCCCAGGCCGGAACCCGGCTGCGATTCTCCCGTCCGTCCGCGTATGAAGCGCTGCTGCACGGCATCCTTTTCGTCATCCGCGATGCCGGGGCCGCGATCGGACACGGTCAGCGCCACCCGGAACCCGGCCACGGGCGTGGCCTGGATGTCCACGGTGCCGTCCGGCGCGTAGCGCAGCGCGTTGTCCACCAGGTTGCGCAGCATTTCGCGCAAGGCCACGCGATCGCCTGCGATGCGCGCACGCCGCACCTGCGGCGCGATTTCGATGCGCAGCCGCTGCGCCTCCAGCGGCCCGATGCGGCGCCGCGTTTCATTGATGGTCTCGGCCACGCCCACCGGCGCGCGCGACCCCTTGCCCAGCCGGTGCGTGATGGTGGCGTCCATCAACAGCTGGTTGATGAGCTGGCTGGCATGCGTGGCGTTCTGGTGGATGCGCCCCAGGCGCTCGTGCAGGCGCTTGGGGTCGGTTTCGTCCAGCGCCACCTCGGCCTGCGCCCGCAACGAGGCCAGCGGCGTGCGCACCTGGTGCGCGGCATCGGCGACCAGCGTGTTCAGCGTATCCATCAGCCCGGACAGCCGTTGCATGAAGGCATTGAGCGCCTCGACCAGCCGCCGCACTTCGCTGGGCACGGGGGTGACCAGCGGCGCCAGATCATCCGGCGCCCGCCGCCGCAGTTCGCGTTCCACCACGGCCAGCGGCGCAAAGGCCCGCTGCACCCCGAACCACAGCAGCCCCAACGCCACCAGCGACACCACGATCAACGGCAACACGCTGCGCCCCAATATTTCATCGGCCAATTCTTCGCGCGACCCCAGCGTTTCCGCCACCCGCACGGTCACCCAGCCCGCATGCTGGCTGGCCGACACCAGCCGCCCCACTGTCGCCACGCGCACGGGTTCATCGTGATAGCTGAGATACGTGAACACAGGCGTGGCCGACTGCGCCAACGGCAGGCCCGGCGCCAGATCGGCATAGCCGGTAATGAGCCGGCCGTTGGAGGTGCGCGCTTCGTAGAACACCCTTTCGCTGCCCGACAGCATGGCCAGCGACGACACCGGCGGTTCCACGGTGACGCCGTTGTCCTCGATCTGCACCGACCCCGCAATCGTCAGCGCCGACGCCGCCAACAGCCGGTCAAACGCCTGCTCGGCGGCCCGCTGGGCATAGCCGCGCAAAAAGAAGACCAGCCCCAGCAACGCGCAGGCCAGCAGCACGGCGCCCAACGTGAAGACGCGCCGGCGGATCGAAAAGCTGTCAGGAAGGCTCATGGCTGCGGGCCTGATACCCCACGCCCCGCACGGTGACGATATCGATGGACGCACCCGCGAGCTTCTTGCGCAGCCGCGAAATCAGCAATTCCAGCGCATTGAGCGACCCATCATCCAGGTCGAACAGCTGGTTCATCAACCGCTCCTTGGCCACGGTCTGCCCCAGTTTGCCCAGCAGAATCTCCAACAACCGAAATTCGCGCCGCCCCAGTTCCAGCGGCATGCCAGCCAACACGACATGCCGATTGGCCATGTCCAGGCTCAGGTTGCCATAGGTGGTGACGCTGGTGGTCTGCCCCGCCGGCCGCCGCAGCAACGCCCGCAGCCGCGCCTCAAGTTCGCGCAGATCAAACGGCTTGACGAGATAATCGTCGGCTCCCAGGTCCAGCATATCGATCTTGTCTTCGATCTCGGACCGCGCCGTGACGACGAGCACCGGCGCTTCCAGCCCCGCGGCCCGCAGTTCCCGAATGACGGTAAACCCATCCTTGCCGGGCAGGTTGATATCGAGCACCAAGGCATCCCACGTCTTGTCCAACCCCCACCGCAACGCCTCCACCCCATTGCGCACCCACTGCACGCTATGGCCGGCCGAGCGCAGTTTGCTCTCCACGGCATCGCCCAGGTCAAGGTTGTCCTCGACGAGCAAAATGCGCATGTTTGTTCTCCAATGTTGTTGTGGTTTTTTGGGGGAGTTTAACGGGAGGCTGTGCGTTTTAGTGGGCGGCCAGCTCTTCGAAGGCCGCCCGCGGCGTTGGCGGTCTCCCGTGCGCGGGGCAACGGGGAAGAGAAAAACAAGCGCGGTCGGTGGAGGGTGTGCGCGATGGACCGACGGCCCCTCAAACGAGCATTAGTAGGTACGAACGCCGGCCCCATGGAAAAGCGCTAGTGGCAGGAATCGTGGCTGCCAAATGAACCGATGTGACAAACATCCGGCTCCGCCGAAAGAACCCTATTCGGCAAGAACCCCAGCCCCCACAACGATGGGCGGCGCGCCACAGCCCTTCAAACGCAAACCACCCGCCATCGCGCCGCCCATCACCGCCCACCCCCACGATGTGCGACCCATTAGAAAACCAATCTACAACAGCGCGAAGCGCCACAGCAACGCTGTCAGCAACACGAACGCCAAACGTGGCCGCCCGCGCGGCCGCGGCTTGGCGACCCCGTAGATTCCATTCCCTGACCACAGGTCTAGCAGCGCAACGACCCAAGACGCACGTAGCCCCTGGCGGGGGTGGCATGCGGAGTGGGCAACCTCGATGCGCCCGAGGGAATCGGAAGGAGGGGCCGTAGGCCCGGACGAAGATGACGAGGGGGAAGTCCGGAGCGAAGGCTCCGGACCGCAATCGTGGGCGCCCACTCCGCATGCCACCCCCGCCAGGGGCGACCTACGAAGAAGACGCGAAGAAACAATCAGCTACCCGAACCCTCAGCAGCAGAATCAGCAGAAGAAGCAGAAATGCTCACCTCTCCCACATACCGGCAATCGAGTTCCAGAGACAACTCATCCATCCCCAGAATCTCAACCTCCACAGCCGTCCCCCGCTCCAACTCAGGCATCCCGCCAATCCGAGTCACCAACGGACAATTCGCCAGCCGGATCAAATCCTCGCGCAGCACATGCGCCACCGTCCGCGTAATGTGGTTCTGCTTCAGCCAGCGCAGGCACCAGTAGCGTTCCATCGCGCTCTGGAACTCTGCCCAGGCCGCATATTGCGCGTCGAACGCCCCGATGATCGCGAACAGGTCCGCGTCGCGCGGCTTGAATGGCGCCACCAGGCGGGCCGACACCCCGTGTTCCACGGCGGCAATCAGCTGCCATTGGTTCACCAGGTCCACATAGCGGCGCAGCGGCGACGTGCTCCACGCGTATTGCGGCACCCCGATAGCTTCGTGCGGCAGCGCCTGCGTGCTCATGCGCACCCGCCCGGCCTGCTGCGAACGGTAGATCCCCGGAACGCCGTGCTGGTTCAGCAGGCCGCCCCACAGGTTGTTCGCCAGGATCATGTATTCGGCCACCATCCGGTCCAGCGGCGCATTGCGCTGGCGCGGCACCAGGCGCACCGGCGTGTCCGGATCGTCGGGGTCGCCGTCCAGGTAGAAGCTGTATTCCACCCGCGAATTGTTTTCCGGCTTGCCGCGCACGTTTTCACGTTGCGCCGACAGCGCCTGCGCCAGCTTCCACAACGGGCGCAGCCAGTGGCCGTAGGGCAGGTCTGCTGCCGGGTCCGACAGGCTTTCTTCCGTGACTTGCGTGTCCAGCATGTTGTGGCGCAGGTTCTCGCGCACCACTACGCGCTCCAGGCGAGTTTCGGACTCAATCACCTCGCCCGTTTCCGGGTTGGCCGTCACGTACAGCGACAGCACCGGCACCTCGCGCCCCGCATCAAGCGAGAACGCGCGGATCACGTTGTCCGGCTGCATCGGAATCTTGTCGCCCGGCATGTACACCGTCGACAGGCGCGCGCGCGCCAGCTTGTCGAACTCGCTGTCGCGCGTGACCGACAGGCCGGGGGCAGCCACGTGCACGCCCACCCGCAGATTGCCGTCCGGCAGCGTCGATACCGACAAGGCGTCGTCGATTTCCGTCGTGGTCACGTCGTCCACCGAATAGATCTCGGCGTCGGACAGCGGCAGTTCGCGGTCGATCGGCGGCAGCTCCAGGTCGGGGAAGGCCAGCCCGCGCGGGAAATTCACGGCCAGGAAGCGGCGCTTGTGCAGCGCCAGCGCGTGCGGCCACGCGCCCAGTTCCAGCAGCAGGCGGTCCGGGCTCTTGCCCAGCTTGGCGCAGGCGGCGTCCAGGGCCTTCCATTGCTGCGAATTCTTGTCCGGGCGGATCAACAGCGACTCGGCGGCCTGGGCGATCGGCTCGGGCAGGCGGCCCGCGGCCATCTCGTCGACCCATTCCTGCTGCTGCTCGGCCTGGCGCTGTTTCTTGTCCAGCGCGGCCAGCGCGGCGGCCAGGATGTCGGGCGGGGCGGGGCGGTAGCGGCCCTTGCCCCGGCGATGGAAATAGGCCGGCGCGCCGTGCAGCCGCATCAGCAGTGCGGCCTGCTCCACCGGGGTGGGGGCATGGCCGAAATAGTCCGCCGCCAGCGTGGGCGTGTCGAATTCTTCCTGCGGCGCGCATTCCCACAGGAATTGCAGGTCCAGGGTCTCGGCGGTCGCGGCCGCCTGGCTCATCAGCGCCGCCGGGTCGGGCGCGGCGAAGGTGAACAGGGTGTTGGCGCGCTTGATCTTGCTGCGCTTGCCCGACTCCGATTCCACCTGCAGGCTGGCGTCGGTTTCAGACAGGATATGGCCGGCCTTGAAGCTGCCGTCGTCTTCGTAAAACACATACATGGTGAGGGTCGTCCTGGGCGGCGCGCACGCGCCGCCTTGCGCAGCTATATATAGAGTGTTGAGTACAGGGGATTATCTGGGGCCATCCGGCTGGGGGCCAAGGGCGAAATCAAGCACCTCGGGCAGCCAGGTGGCGAAGTCGGACAAACCGTGGTCGCTGCCTTGCACGATACGCTGGCGACAGCCCGCGTAGCGATCGCGCATTTCCTGCCAATCCAGCACCTCGTCGCCCGTGGCCGCCACCAGGAAGTAGCGGTCCGGCCGGGTGATGCGGGGTACGTGCAGGGCGGCCAGTTCGTCGACATAGGCGGGCAGGAACACGAATGGCGCGTCGGAATGATACATGCGGTGCTCGCCCACCTGGGTCGCCAGGTCGCGCGCGGCCTCGACGGCGGGGTTCAGCAGCACGGCCTTGCAGCCCAGCTGTTCGGCCAGCCAGGTGGCGTAGAACCCGCCCAGCGACGAGCCCACCACGGTCAGCGCCAGGGAATCGGCCGCCTGGGCCAGTTGGCGGCGGGCGATGTCCAGCGCCAGCTCGGCAGCTTCGCGCGGGCTGGCCGGCAACTGTGGGCAGGCCCAGTCGGCGGCCCGGCCGCGCTCGGCCATGGCGTCGGCCATCATGCGGGCCTTGAACGAGGTCGGCGACGAACGGAAACCGTGCAGATAGAGAATCATGTCGTGCCTTTCGAGTGGCCGGGCAGGAGGCGGGCGGCGCCTCAGCCGCGCGGTTCCAGCGCGGCGAGCAGCTTGCCGTGGATGCCGCCGAATCCGCCGTTGCTCATGACCAGCACCTGGTCGCCGGGCCGGGCGGCGTGCGCCACGGCCGCCACCAGGGCGTCGATGTCATCGTAACTGGAAGCGCGTTCGCCCAGGGGCGCCAGCACCTCGGCCGGATTCCAGCCCAGGGCGTGCTTGCCGGCGCGGGCGCCAAAGCAGAACACCAGGTCGGCGTCGGCCAGTGATTCGGGCAGGCGGGCCGCCATGGCGCCCAGCTTCATGGTGTTGGAACGGGGTTCCAGCACGGCCAGGATGCGGGCCGACCCGACCTGGCGGCGCAGGCCTTCCAGGGTGGTGGCGATGGCAGTGGGGTGGTGCGCAAAGTCGTCATAGACTTTGACGCCGTTGACCGTGCCGCGCAGTTCCATGCGGCGCTTGACCCCGCCAAAGCGTCCCAGCGCCTCGATGCCCTGGGCCGCCGGCACGCCGATGTGTTCGGCCGCCGCCAGCGCCGCCAACGCGTTCATGCGGTTGTGTTCGCCGGTGAGCGTCCAGCGCACGGTGCCCGGCGAGGCGCCATCGTGCAGTACCTCGAAAGCGCCGTCCGCATCGGGGGGGGCGGCCTGCCAGGCGCCATCAGGACCGAACGTGATGGTTTCCGACCAGCATCCGCGCGCAATCACGCGATCCAGGGCGTCGGATCGGGCGGGGCGCAAGATGCGACCGGTCGCCGGAATCGTGCGCACCAGGTGGTGGAATTGGGTTTCGATCGCCGCCAGATCGGGGAAGATGTCGGCGTGATCGTATTCCAGGTTGTTCAGAATGGCCGTGCGGGGGCGGTAGTGCACGAACTTGGACCGCTTGTCGAAGAATGCGGTGTCGTACTCGTCTGCCTCGATCACGAAGGGGCGGCGGGCCGGGTCGTAGCGCGCCGACACCTGCAGGTCGGGGGCCACGCCGCCGATCAGGAAGTTGGGCGCCATGCCCGCGGCTTCCAGGATCCAGGCCAGCATCGAGCTGGTGGTGGTCTTGCCGTGGGTGCCGGCCACGGCCAGCACGTGCGCGCCGGGCAGGATGTTGTCGCCCAGCCATTGCGGGCCGGACACATAGCGGGCGCCGGATTCCAGAATGGCTTCCATCAGCGGGTTGCCGCGGCTGACCACGTTGCCGATGACGTACAGGTCGGGCTTGAGCGCCATCTGTTCGGGGCCGAAGCCCTCGATCAGCTCGATTCCCTGTTCGGACAACTGGGTGCTCATCGGCGGGTACACGCCCGCGTCGCAACCGGTGACCTTGTGGCCGGCGGCGCGCGCGATCAGCGCCAGGCCACCCATGAACGTACCGCAGATGCCAAGAATGTGCAGGTGCATTGAAAACTCTCCTGACCTGCATTGTATATATAGGCAGCGGCCGCACCGGCGCGTCGGGCAGGCCTGGCGCGGTTGCGGCGCAAACCGGCTGCAACGGTTATGATCGCGCCATGAATCGACGCCTACTCCTTTCCGCCGGCGTGGCCATAGCCGCCACGGTCGCGGGCGGCTACACGCTTCTGGGCCGCAACAAGCCCCAGCCCGCACCGGCAGCCGCTGCCGACGATCCCGTCGCCGGCCTGATGCAACTGCAACTGCCCGACCTGAATGGCGCCTCCCACTCGCTGGCCGCCTGGAAAGGGCAGCCCATCGTCGTCAATTTCTGGGCCACCTGGTGCGCGCCTTGCGTCAAGGAAATGCCCGAACTCGACGCCTTGCAGAAAAAGTACCCACAAATCCGCTTTGTCGGCATCGGCGTCGATTCCGCCGCCAACATGCAAAAATTTGTCGAGAAAGTACAGGTTTCCTACCCGTTGTGGGTCATTGGGGCAGGGGCCATCGATACCCTGCGCAAATTGGGTAATCCCAGTGGCGGCCTGCCATTTACCATCGTTTTCAATGCAGATGGCAGCATTAACCGGAAAATACTTGGCGAAATCCAGCCCGACGACTTGAGCCAGACGCTGTCCGGCCTCAAGGCGTAAGTCTGTTGGACAAATAATAGGAATTGGCGTAAAAAGCTGGTTTATCGGCTGTTTTGCCAACAATTGGCAATCCACTCATTGGCAAGCGCATGGCGCAAAACATACTGGTATTGCATGGCCCGAATCTGAACCTGCTAGGCACCCGGGAACCTCACATCTACGGCAGCCTCACGCTGTCCCAGATCAACGAGGGGCTTGAGTTGCTGGCGGGCGAATTGGGCGCCACGCTGACGGCGTGGCAAGGCAATCACGAAGGTGCGCTGGTTGACCGCATCCAGGCGGCCCGGCAAGACGGCACGGACTTCATCATCATCAACGCGGCGGCATATACGCACACCAGCGTCGCGATCCGCGATGCGCTGGCTGGGGTCGCGATCCCATTTATTGAAGTACATTTGTCCAACCTGTATAAGCGAGAGCCCTTCAGGCATCACTCATATCTGTCCGACTTGGCAGTAGGCCTCATCAGCGGCCTGGGCGCGGATGGCTACGAAGCGGCTCTGCGTTACGCAGTGCGGCACTGATCTCGCACCAACTCATCGCTTTTACATCTTATATGGCGCGAACCCGAACACCGGGACGTTGCCGACACTATCTCGGGAAGCAGCTTCTATGGACCTCCGAAAACTCAAAACCCTGATCGACCTGGTGGCTGAATCGGGTATCGCCGAGCTGGAAATCACCGAAGGCGAAGGCAAGGTTCGCATCGTCAAGTTCTCGCAGACCTTGCAGCCGGTGGCCTACCACCAGCCCGAAGCCGGCGTGCCCGCCGCGCCCGTGGCTGCCGCAGCTCCCGCCGCCGCTGCCGCCCCGGCCGCGGAAGCCGCCCCGGCGATCCAGGGTCACGTGGTCAAGGCGCCCATGGTCGGCACCTTCTACCGCTCGCCGAACCCGGGCGCCGCGCCGTTCATCGACGTCGGTTCCACCGTCAAGGAAGGCGACCCGCTGTGCATCATTGAAGCCATGAAGCTGCTCAATGAAATCGAAGCCGACAAGTCCGGCGTCATCAAAGAAATCCTGGTCGAAAACGGTGAGCCCGTCGAGTACGGTCAACCCCTGTTCGTCATTGGCTGATAGCTGAAAATGTTCGAAAAAATCCTGATCGCCAATCGGGGCGAAATCGCCCTGCGCATTCAGCGCGCTTGCCGCGAGCTGGGCATCAAAACCGTGGTGGTGCACTCCGAGGCCGACCGCGAAGCCAAGTACGTGCGCCTGGCCGATGAATCCGTGTGCATCGGGCCTGCGCCGTCGCGCGACAGCTACCTGAACATGCCCGCCATCATTTCGGCGGCCGAAGTCACGGATTCCGAGGCAATCCACCCGGGTTACGGGTTCTTGTCCGAAAATGCCGACTTCGCCGATCGCGTCGAAAAGAGCGGCTTCGTGTTCATCGGCCCGCGTCCCGACACCATTCGCCTGATGGGTGACAAGGTCAGCGCCAAGCGCGCCATGATCGAAGCCGGCGTGCCGGTGGTGCCGGGTTCCGAGGGCGCGTTGCCCGACGATCCGCAGGAAATCATCCGCACCGCGCGCGAAGTGGGCTACCCGGTCATCATCAAGGCCGCCGGCGGCGGCGGTGGCCGCGGCATGCGCGTGGTGTACACCGAGGCCGCGCTGCTGAACGCCGTCACCATGACGCGTTCGGAAGCGGGCGCCGCGTTCAACAACCCTGAAGTCTATATGGAGAAGTTCCTCGAGAACCCGCGCCATGTGGAAATCCAGGTGCTGGCCGATGGCGGACGCAACGCCGTGTGGCTGGGCGAACGCGACTGCTCCATGCAGCGCCGCCACCAGAAGGTCATCGAAGAAGCGCCGGCCCCGGGCATCGCCCGTCGCCTGATCGAGCGCATCGGCGACCGCTGCGCCGACGCCTGCCGCAAGATGGGCTACCGCGGCGCCGGCACGTTCGAATTCCTGTATGAAAACGGCGAGTTCTATTTCATCGAAATGAACACCCGCATCCAGGTCGAACATCCGGTCACCGAACTGATCACCGGCGTCGACCTGGTGCAGCAGCAGATCCTGATCGCCGCTGGCGAGAAGTTCACGCTGCGTCAGCGCGACATCGTCTTCAAGGGCCATGCGATCGAATGCCGTATCAACGCCGAAGATCCGTTCCGCTTCGTGCCCAGCCCCGGCCGCATCACCAACTGGCACACGCCGGGCGGCCCGGGCGTGCGCATCGATTCGCACGCGTTCAACGGCTATTTCGTGCCGCCGAACTATGATTCGATGATTGCCAAGGTCATTACCTACGGCGATACGCGCGACCAGGCGCTGGCCCGCATGCGCACGGCGCTGTCGGAAATGGTGGTGGAAGGCATTTCCACCAACATCCCGCTGCATCGCGAGCTGCTGCAGGATGCCCGCTTCGTCGAAGGCGGCACCAGCATCCACTATCTGGAAAACAAGCTGGCGCAGCGTCCCTGACCAGCCGAAGGGGCCTCGTGCCCCTTTTTTACCGCCTTGATCAAGGCGTTGCCTTAACCGGCTGACCGGGCCGCGGCGTTTGCCGCGGCCCGTTGGCCAGATGGAAGAATCATCATGCGTGAACTCGTGCTCCACTGCCAGGAGGCGCAAGCCGAGGCCCTGTCCGACGCGCTGCTCGAAGCCGGCGTGCTGTCGGTCTCTGTCGAAGATGCCGACCTGGGCACCGACGACGAGCGGCCCCTGTTCGGCGAGCCCGGCACCGAGCCCGACGTGCAGGCCTGGGAGCGCAACCGCGTCGTGGCGCTGTTGCCCGACGGAGCCGACCCCGCGCAGATCATGGAAGAAGCCGCCGCGGCGGGCGAACTGGACCCGGCGCTGTTTGCCGGCTGGAGCCTGCGTGACGTGCCGGACGCCGACTGGGTGCGCCTGACGCAATCGCAATTCGGCCCGATCCACATCGCCGAACGCCTCTGGATCGTGCCCAGCTGGCACCGCGACAGCCCGGATGTGCCGGGGCTGCAAACGCCTGCTGCCGACGACGGCGCCATCCATATCGAACTCGATCCGGGCCTGGCCTTCGGCACCGGCAGCCATCCCACTACCCACCTGTGCCTGGCCTGGCTGGAAGCCGAACTGCCGCGCGGCGCGACCGTGCTGGACTACGGCTGTGGCTCGGGCATCCTGGCCATCGCCGCGCGCAAGCTCGGGGCCGGTCCGACGCAGGCGGTCGATATCGACGCCCAGGCGGTGCAGAGCACCGTCTTCAACGCCGAGGTCAACCACGTCGAGCTGCAGGCCATGTTGCCTGACGGCCTGGCCGACGGCACCTTCCAGGTGGTCGTGGCCAACATCCTGTCCAATCCGCTCAAGGTGCTGGCGCCCATGCTGGCCGGCCGCGTTGCCGCGGGGGGCCATCTGGTGCTGTCCGGCGTGCTGGAGCGCCAGGCCGAAGAGGTGGCCGCCGCCTACGCGCCCTGGATCGCCATGTCGGTCTGGCGCGCCCGCGACGGCTGGGTCTGCCTGCACGGCCAGAAGGCCTGAGCCGGGCCGCGCAGGATCGCATCATGGCCCTGACCACCCGCTGCCCGCAATGCGGCACCTCGTTCAAGGTCGTGCCCGACCAACTGCGGGTCCGCAACGGCCTGGTTCGCTGCGGCGCCTGCGCCACGGTGTTCGACGGCCGCGCCTGCCTGCTGCCCGAATCGGCAACCACCCCGGCAGACCTGCCGTCCGCCGCTGGGCCGAAGCCAGCGGGCGCCGCGCCCACGGTGGCCGTGCCCGCCGCGGCCGTGCCGTCGGCGCCGGCGCCGTTCTCGGCCCCGCCCATCGCGGCACCCGTGTTGGCAACGCCCGTCGCGCTGCCGCCCCTGGCGCGCGCCGACGAGGCGCCGGTGGTGCAGCGGCCGTCCAGCGAAGCCCCACCGTTGCCCGCCATCCCGCCCGCCGTCCTTCGTGGCCGCGATGACATCCGTCGCCGCATCGAACCCGACGCCGTGTTGGCGCAAGAGGGCGATGACGACGAAGACGAAAACGAAGACCTGGATCGGTACGACGACGCGCCCGCACCGCGCTGGCAGGAGCCGGCTGCGCCGGCCTGGCGCGACGAGCCCATCGTGGCGGTTCGCGACACTCCGCCCGCCGCGCATGGGAATGCCCCGCGCAGCCCGGCGCCTGCCGAACCGGTTTTCGTGGTGCGCGACGACCCGCGCGACGAGCCACGCGACGACCCTGACGCCGACGCCGATCCCGAGGACGATCCGGACGCCGATCCGCGCGAGCCGATCCTGGGCGATGCACGTACCCGCTATTCCAGCGCCACCGACGTCGGCCGCGCACCCCCCGAATTCCTCGACCAGGACCGGCAGGAACGCCGTGGCCTCATGCGCAAAGTCTGGGGGTACGCCTGCCTGGTCGGCCTGATCGCACTGGGCCTGCAACTGCTCTACGTCTATCGCGTCGACATCGCCAATTCCGTGCCCGTGCTGCGCCCGGCGCTCGAAGCCGCCTGCAAGCCCATGGGCTGCACGGTCGGTTATGCCCGCCGCCTCGAACGCATCGCGATTTCCTCGTCGTCGCTGCAACCGCCCACCGGCGCGGCCGCCATCGACGACGGCCGCACGCGGCTGGTGCTGAACCTGGTGCTGCGCAACCGCTACGACAAGCCCCAGCATTGGCCCGCGCTGGTACTGGACCTGACCGACCTGTCGGACACGGTGGTGGTGCGCCGCGTGCTCATGCCCGAGAACTACCTGACGCCCGACCAGTTGCAGGGCCCCTTCGGGCCGGCGGGCGAACTCAAGATTTCCGTGCCGATTGAGGTGACGGGTGTTCAAGTCAACGGCTATCAACTCGACAAATTCTTTCCGTAAAGGATGACATTCATGGCGACCCCTGTTCTGGTCTGCGGTTCGATGGCGTTCGACACCATCGCGGTGTTCGAAGGCCGCTTCAAAGAGCACATCCTGGCCGACCGCATCCAATCCCTGAGCGTCTCGTTCCTGGTGCCCAGCATGCGCAAGGAATACGGCGGGTGCTCGGGCAACATCGCCTACAACATGAATCTGCTGGGCGGCAAGCCCGTGCCGGTGGCCACCGTGGGCGAAGACGCCGGCGAATACCTGGAACGCCTGACGGGCCTGGGTATCGACGTCAGCCGCGTCAAGGTCGTGAAGGACACCTTCACCGCCCAGTGCTTCATCACCACCGATCTGGACGACAACCAGATCACCGCCTTCCACCCGGGCGCCATGTCGTTTTCGGCCACCAACGACCTGAGCGATGCCGACGCCGCCTGGGGCATCGTGGCTCCGGACGCCAAGGAGGGCATGTTCGCTCATGCCGAGCGCCTGCATAAGCGCGGCATTCCGTTCATTTTCGACCTGGGCCAGGCCATGCCGCTGTTCGACGGCGCCGACCTGGAACGCATGCTGGGCCTGGCGCAGGCCCTGACCGTCAACGATTACGAAGCTGGCGTGGTGGAGCAGCGCACGGGCCGCAGCATGGCCGACCTGGCCACCCGGCTGCAGGCCGTGGTGGTGACGCGTGGCGCCGAAGGCGCCACCCTGCTGACCGAAGGCAAGACGATCCAGATCCCGCCGGTGCGCGCCACCCAGGTGGTCGACCCCACCGGTTGCGGCGACGCGCAGCGTGGCGGCCTGCTCTACGGCCTGACCAGCGGCTGGAACTGGGAAGACAGCTGCCGCCTGGGCAACGTCATGGGCGCCATCAAGATCGCCTCGCGCGGTCCGCAGAACCACGCGCCCTCGCGCGCCGAGATCGACGCGGTGCTGCACGCCACCTACGGCATCCACCTGCCGCTCTGATCGCCGTTTCGGCGCGCAAAGGACCCTTCGGGAACCTGGGCGCGCCGCCATGGTCGAATACGTCGTGATATGACCCGGCCGCCGCGGCTTTTTTCCGCCGCGGCCGGTTTTGCAAACGGCTTTTCCGCCCGTGGCGGTGCGTTTCAGTGTGTTGCACGTTAGGCTGCCGCCCTGTTTTGGCGGAGTATGATCAGTTCGTCGGCAGTGCCCGAACGAGGAGTCCAAATGAACCAAAGCAAAACCCTTTCCCTGTTGACGCCGCGTACTGGCCGGTGGCTGGCCGTGGCTGCTGTCGTGACCTCGATGGCCGTCTTGGGCGGTTGCGCCAATCCCAGCGCCTCCAGCGGCGTCTATAGCTACGACCAGGCCCAGCGCGAGCAGATCGTCCGCACGGGCACGGTCACGGGCGTGCGCCCGATCGTCATCCAGAACGACAAGTCCAGCGGCGTCGGCATGCTTGCCGGCGGTGCGCTCGGCGGCGTGGCGGGCAATGCGGTCGGCGGCGGCACGGGCCGCACCATCGCCACCGTCGGTGGCGCCATCCTGGGTGCCCTGGCAGGCAATGCGGTGGAAAATCGTGTTGGCAAGAATTCCGGCTACGAAATCACGGTGCGCCTCGATAACGGCGAAACCCGCGTCGTGGCCCAGGAAGCCGACGTGCCGATCAGTGTCGGCCAACGCGTCCAGGTCATCAGTGGCGCCGGCCCGACCCGCGTCACGCCGATGTAAGCCTGTTGGCCAGCCTCTGGCAGCAAAAAAGCCCGCGCAAGCGGGCTTTTTTGCATTTCAAGGGCCGGTTCAGCAACCGTGGCGCGGGTTTAGCCCCTGGTCAGGGTGGTAATAATCTGTCGCTCCGCTGCAACGCAGCACCCGGTATTTACCCGCAGGCGTTACGTTTACGAGCCTTTTATAGCGAATTGGTCTGTAAGTTTCATGGCGATTCAACGTTTGAAGTGCCATGATTGCACCCGTGAGCGATCTCGACGCGCGATTTTCATGTAACCAAGTGCGTCGGCGGGTCGGTCCAAGTGGCGGTGGAAGTCAGTCGATTTTCAACCGTTTTTTTGTATACTCGCCGTCCTGTATCTCGGGGCGGGGAATGTTTTGCCGACGAGGCAACGCGTAACGCCGCACTATTTATGCATACCGAGCAAGAACTCCACACCAAGATCGGCGAGATCGTCGAGTCGATCGTCCTGAAGAAAGTCACTCCCGATACACAACTGATTGCCACCGGCCTGGTCGATTCGCTCGCCGCCGTGGACATCACGCTGGCGGTCGAGGCGGAGTACGGCTGCAGCATCCCGGCTCCCGAGATCGCAGAGCACCTGCAGTCGGTCCGCACGCTCGCCGGCTATGTCGCTGCCAATCTTTCGTAATACCCGCCTGCTGTCCCACGTCGCGGCTGCCACTACGGCGGTGGCCCTGGCGTATGGGGCCTACTGCGGCGCGGATGACCTGCTGACCCGCATCGTCAGCCCGGTGTCCACGGTGGCGTCGGACAAAAGCAACTATCTGCCCAATCTGGGGCCGGATTGGGGCACGCAGCACGTCAACCTGACCCGGCTGGGCAATGCGCTCAGCGACGGCACGCTGGTGGTGCTGGGGTCGTCCGAACTGTCCAGCCACGACCTGCGCTTCGTGCCTTATCGCTTCTTTCCTGAAGAACTGAAGGTGCCGACGCTGGCCTATGGCCACGCCATGTTCCAGTCCTACGGCATCGTCAGCGTGCTGGAATCGGTGGCGGATTCGCTGACGCCGAATACGCGGTTGGTGATCATGGTATCGCCGGCGTGGTTCGCTTCGGGCGGCCAGTTGCCGCGCAGCGCGTTCGCCGAACACGTGACCGGCCCCGTCTGGGATCGCCTCTGGGACAAGCCCAGCACGCGCGAGCAGATGCAGAACTGGATCACCGACAACGCCAATTGGGGCTTGTTGTGGTTGATCGCCAATGGCCAGGTCGCCGAGCTCAAAGACAAGCTGGCGCTGTGGTGGAACGCACGCAAGGAACCCGCGCCTGATCGGCCGCGCAGCAAGCTGTCGGTGCCGGCGCACCGTTTCGTGTCGTGGCCGTCGTCGGCGCGGCTGAATGCCGGGCAGTGGTCGCGCCTGACGCATGAGGCGCGCGAGGTCGAGCATCAACTGGGCAGCAACAATCCCTACGACGTGCGCGACGACTACTACAAGCAGTACCTGGCGTCGCTGTATTCGCCAGCCCGCAACGAGTTTGCCGACGTCGATCCGATCACCCGCACCGAGCTGGGCGACCTGTCGCGCGTCATGGCCTTGCTGCAAAAGCGCAAGGTCAAGGCCTACTTCGTGATCCAGCCGTTCAACCCCAAGCTCATCCTCGACGTCGAACGCTTCGACCCGGTGGTGGCCGCCATCACGGGCATGTGCACGCGCTACCAGATGGGGTGCCTGGACCTGTACAGCATTCCCTTCGAACCCGGCATGGTGCGTGATGACATGCATTTGGCCGAGCTCGGTTGGGCGATGGCGGACCAAGGTATTGCGGAGTACTTTTCCCGATGAAACTCTTTCGTAAGGCCGATCCGGCTGCCGGCGACGGCGCCCAGGATCAAGGCGCCCGCAAGTCGGGCTTGGCGTGGGGCCGGCGTTTCTTCTGGCACCTGTGCCTGTATATCGGGGTGATCCTGGTGTTCGTGCTGCAAGCGCAGCCCACCACGGGTAGCGGCGGACCTATCAAGGTCGAATTCCAATACCAACAGTTCTGACCGCAGCATGGAATTGTTCGCAAGCTTGAGCTTTTTCGGCGGCGCCCTGTGCGGCGGGCTGGGCCTGTTGGCCTATCGGTCTTTCGGCATGCCGCTGCGCATCGGCTATCGCCACATCATCGGCGTGATCTGCCTGGGCGTCTGGATGGCCGTATTCTGGGCGCGGCCCTACCAGCCGCTGGCGCTGCTGGCGATTTCGGGCACGGCGTTGTGGGCTGTGCGCCGCAACTACATCCCCACCTGGCTGGCCGTCGTCATCACCATGACGCCGCTGCTGCTGGTCAAGACCGGGGTATCGCACCTGGGCGCCATGCTGGGGCTGTCGTTCGCCACCTTTCGCGCCATCGACGTATTGCTGTTTGCCCAGCGCAATGAACGCATCTCGCCGCTCGACTATTTCATCTACCTGTTCTTCCCGCTGACGCTCCTGGCCGGGCCGATGTACCGCTGGCGCAATTTCCAGGCCGACCTGAAGCGCGGCTACGAAGGCGTGAACCTCAATACCTGGCTGACCGGCCTGGAATTGATCATGCTGGGCGTGATCCAGAAATTCGGCCTGGCCGAACTGATCTGGCGCTACGGCCTGGCGACCCTGGATGCGCACGACTACTCGTTCAGCGGCGTGGCGCTCAATGCCTCGCTGTACAGCGCCTACCTGTTCTTCGATTTCGCCGGCTATTCCACGATGGCCATCGGTATCGGCATGTTGTTCGGCTTCACGCTGCCGATCAACTTCCGCAACCCGCTGGCCACGCTCAATCCGCAGGACTTCTGGCGCCGTTGGCACATCAGCCTGTCCGAGTGGCTGCGCGACGTCGTGTTCATGCCGATCTACAAGGCGCTGAGCAAGACGCCGTTCTTCGCACGCCATCGCATGGCGGCGCAGAACATCGGCATCTTCGCCACGCTGCTGGCCATGGGCGTCTGGAACGGCTTGTCGCTGCACTACATCGTCAGCGGCCTGATGTTCGGGGCGTATTCGGTGGGCCACAACCTGCTCATCAACGCTGCCCGCACGCGGCCGGCGCTGCAGGCCACGCTGGCCCATCCCGTCATGCGCTTTCTCGGGCGCATCCTGACCCTGATTCTCGCTGCCCTGGCGCTTTACGTGTTCAGCGGCCGCAGCCCCATCTGATGCCCGGAGTTTCGGCATGCGTTTCGACCTGAAGACTTTCCAGTTTGTTGACGCCGAGCGCGCGCCTGACGCACTCGCCGTAGTCGCGGCCGACCGCAGCCTGACCTGGGCGCAACTGCGTGACGAAGCCGTGGCGTGGGCCGAACAGGCCCGTGAGCACGGTGCGGCGGCCGACGTGCCCGTGGCCATCTACGGCCACAAAGAGGCCTCGTTCTTCGTCGCCATGGTGGGCGCCTTGCTGATCGGTGCGCCGTTCGTGCCGGTCGATACCATCTACCCGCCCGAGCGCCTGCGCCGTATCGTCGACATCGTGCGCGCTGCCGCTGTCTACGACGCGGCGGCCCAGGGCTTCGAACCCGGCGACGGCGCCGAGCTGGCCGAGCGCGGACTGGCCTACGTCATGTTCACGTCCGGCAGCACGGGCGACCCGAAGGGCGTGCAGATCGGCCGCGAAAGCGTCGGCCTGCTGGGCGACTGGATGCTGGGAAGCTTCGGCCTGGGCGATGCGCCGATCTTCATGAACCAGGCGCCGTTCAGCTTCGACCTGTCCATGTACGAAGTGTTCGCCACGCTGGCCGCCGGCGGCACCTGCGTGCTGAATTCGCGCGAGCAGATCGGCGCGGCGGCTACCTGGATGCCGCGACTGGCCGCCAATGGCATCACGGTGTGGGTGTCCACGCCGTCGTTCGCGCACCAGCAGTTGGCCAATCGCGATTTCTCGCCCGCCACCTTGCCCACGCTGCGCACCTTCCTGTTCTGCGGCGAGCCCTTGCCGGCGGCGCTGGCCAAAAAGCTGCGCCTGCGGTTCCCGGACGCCGTGATCCTGAACACCTACGGCCCGACCGAAGCCACCGTGGCCACCACCTGGATCGACGTCACGGACGCGGTGCTGGCGGCCCACGATCCGCTGCCCGTGGGCTACGCCAAGCCCGATTGCGAACTGCGCGTGCAGGACGGCGAGATCTGCATCGTGGGCGACCACGTCATGCGCGGCTACCTGAACCGCCCGGACCTGAATGAGGCCAAGCTGTTCGTGGCTGAAGATGGCCGCCGCGGCTTCCGCACAGGCGACCTGGGCCAGATGGAGGCCGACGGGCTGCTGTTCTGCCGTGGCCGCATGGACGACCAGATCAAATTGAACGGCTACCGCATCGAACTGGCCGAGATCGACGAAGCGCTGCATGGCCTGCCGGGCGTGCAGGGGGGCGCCTGCGCGGTGCTGCGCCGGCCGGATGGCACGGCGGTGCGCCTGATCGGCTTCGTGGCCGGCGGGGCAACGGGCGAGGCGGATGCACGCTTTCTGCAGCCAGACGCCTTGTCGGGTTGGAAAGACCGCCTGGCCCTGCGCTTGCCACCCTATATGGTGCCGTCCGAACTGGTCGCCTGCCCGGCGTTGCCGATGTCGAACAATCACAAGATCGATCGCAAGAAGCTGATCGACATCTATGCCGCGATCCCGGCATGATCCCGAGCGGGCAAGGCGCGAGCCTGCATCCCGCTCGAATTCAAAAAAAGGCCCAGGCGGAATGCCCGGGCCTTTTTTTGTCAGTGCCCGCTGGCGTCTTGCCAGCGGCCGCCTATCCGGTGCGCGTCAGACGCCCACCACGTTGTAGCTCAGGCGGGCCAGCACCATCAGCACGATCTGGGCCACGATCAGCAGCACCAGCGGCGAGAAGTCGATCGAGGTGCGTGGCAGCAGGCGACGGACCGGGTCCAGCAGCGGGGCGGTCAGCGCTTGCAGCAGCGGCATCATGGGCGCCATCGGATTGACCCAGGACAGCACGGCCTGGATCAGGGTCAGCCACACGACCAGGTTCAGCGCCCATTTGGCCGCCATGAACAGGGCGCCCAGCAGGAACTTGGGCAGCAGCACGGCCGGCAGCAGGGCGCCCAGCGCGACCATCCAGATCAGCACCAGATAGGCCAGCGCCGCCAGCCAGGCCGCCACGATGCTGGTCCAGTCGATCTTGTTGCCGGGGGGGATGATCTTGCGCAGCGGCAGCACCAGCCAGTTGGTGGCTTGGTAAATGACGCGCGCCAGCGGATTGAAGGGGTGCAGCCGTATCGCGTGCATCCAGGCGCGGGCGATCAGGGCCGCGCCGAACAGCGTGAATGCGATTTCGAGCAGGAAGCGAAGGATTTCACCGAGCATGGACGCTATCTACCAAATAAAGACGGCTTTTATTGTCTCACGCCAAGGGCGCTGCGGTAGTGTCCGGATGGCGGGATCGCCTTGTCGCGCAGCGGAAATGGGTGGGCCGTCGGGGCAATAAAAAACCGCCTGGCCAGGGCCAGGCGGCTTGAGGTACTGCTACCGATGTGGACCGGTCCGATTACGGACGGCCACCCGTCGGGAACGGCCACGACGCGGCGGGGTTCAGCGCGGTCTTCGCGCCCGGCGCAGCAGCCGTGGACGGCGGCGTAGCGGGCTTCTTCGGAGCGGCTTTCTTCGCAGCGGGCTTCTTGGCGGCGGCGGGCTTCTTGGCAGCAGCCGGCTTTGCAGCGGCAGGCTTTGCAGCAGCGGGCTTCTTGGCAGCCGGAGCCTTCTTGGCTACGGCTTTCTTGGCAACCGCCTTCTTGGCAGCGGGGGCCTTCTTGGCAACCGCCTTCTTGGCGACGGCCTTCTTGGCTACCGCTTTCTTGGCGACGACCTTCTTGGCTACCGCTTTCTTGGCGACGGCCTTCTTGGCAACCGCCTTCTTGGCGACGACCTTCTTGGCCGCTGCCTTCTTGGCTACCGGCTTCTTGGCCGCAACTTTCTTGGCGACGGCCTTCTTGGCTACCGCTTTCTTTGCGACCTTCTTGGCTGCCGGCTTCTTGGCGGCAACCTTCTTCACTGCCGGTTTCTTGGCGGCGACTTTCTTGACTGCTACCTTCTTGACAGCGGCTTTCTTGGCCGGAGCGGCCTTCTTCGCTACTGCCTTCTTGGCGGCGGGCTTCTTCACCGCTTTCTTTACGGCTTTCTTGGCTGTTGCCATGGTCATGCTCCTTAGGTTCAGGGGTCCCAGAACTTAAACCCGTGCCCCGACTCGCCAACAAGGCGAACCGTGCCCGGGCTATTCATCGGCGCATGCCGCTGTTCTGTGCGAGCAACAGCTACTACGGTTTGCGCTAATGAATTCGGCACAGCCATTTGATATGGCCCCCGCTCCTTTGGCGCGAGCCATTTCAAATGGCGCCGGTGGGCAGTCTGATCACAGACCGCCTACCGCTTGTTCTACGTGTTCGAAAACACCCTGACCTGGGAGATCGCCTTCAGGCCTGGCGCGAACGCGACGCGCTTTCGAGCGTGCCCGCGCCGGACCCGATGGCGAACTACGTTACTCCCAGCTCAGCGTGCCACCAGTTTGGTATTCGATCACGCGAGTTTCAAAAAAGTTGCGTTCCTTCTTAAGATCGATCATCTCCGCCATCCACGGGAAGGGATTTTCTTCCTGCGGGTACAGCGGTTCGATACCGATTTGCTGGCAACGACGGTTGGCGATGAAGCGCAGGTAGGATTTGAACATGGGTGCATTCAAGCCCAACACGCCGCGCGGCATCGTGTCTTCGGCGTAAGCGTATTCGAGTTCGACCGCTTTGCGGAAGAGTTCTCGTATTTCTTCGCGGAATTCCGGCGTCCAGAGGTGCGGATTTTCGAGTTTGACGGTGTTGATCAGGTCGATGCCGAAGTTGCAGTGCATGGATTCATCGCGCAGGATGTACATGTACTGCTCGGCCGCGCCGGTCATCTTGTTCTGGCGGCCCAGCGCCAGGATCTGCGTAAAGCCCACGTAGAAGAACAAGCCTTCCATCAGGCAAGCGAAGACGATCAGGGACTTGAGCAGCGTCTGGTCGGCTTCGGGCGTGCCCGTCTTGAAGTTGGGATCCGCGATCGCGTCGATGAACGGGATCAGGAACTGATCCTTGGCGCGGATGGACGGTACTTCGTTGTAAGCGTTGAAGATCTCCGCTTCGTCCAGGTCCAGGCTTTCGACGATGTATTGATAGGCGTGGGTGTGGATGGCTTCTTCGAAGGCCTGGCGCAGCAGGAACTGGCGGCATTCAGGCGCCGTGATGTGGCGGTAGGTGCCCAGCACGATGTTGTTCGCGGCCAGCGAGTCGGCCGTGACGAAGAAACCCAGGTTGCGCTTGACGATGCGGCGCTCGTCCTCGGTGAGCCCGTTGGGGTTCTTCCAGAGGGCGATGTCGCGCGACATGTTGATTTCTTGCGGCATCCAGTGGTTGGCGCAAGTGGCCAGGTACTTTTCCCAAGCCCACTTGTACTTGAACGGCACCAGCTGGTTGACGTCGGTTTCGCCGTTGATGATGCGCTTGTCTGCAACCTTCACGCGCTGCGAGGTGGCGGCGCCGCTGGCCGCCAGGCCAGCCGCGTGTTCAGGCGCGGCGGGCGTGGGCAGGGCGGTGTCGCCGAACACGCCGGTCGCCGCCCGGACTTCGGGCGCAGCCTGCCCACCCGCCGCGGGTGCGGGGGCTTGTGCAGGTTGCGTGGCGAGGGTGTCGTCTTCCCAATTAATCATGATTCATTCTCCGGAGGCGGTTTATTGGCAGGCTTCGCACTCTTCGAAGCCGGGGTCACCCGGCCGCATGGTGCAAACCGCCCCGAGAACTTCGGGTTCCGGCAAAACAGGTGCAGCGGACACGGGGGCGGCGGTGGATTGACCGCCAGCGGTGACGGCGTTCAGTTCGCCGCCGCGTCCCGTGGACTTCTCGGCGCTGGTGGCGCCAAGGGTACGCAGGTAGTAGGTCGTCTTCAGGCCACGCTTCCAAGCCAGCTTGTAGGTGTCGTCGAGTTTCTTGCCCGATGCGCCAGCCATGTAGATGTTCAGGGACTGAGCCTGGTCGATCCACTTCTGACGACGCGACGCGCATTCAACCAGCCAGCTCGGTTCGACTTCGAACGCGGTGGCGTAGAGTTCGCGGAGTTCGGAAGGTACGCGATCGATGCGGGACAGGCTGCCGTCGAAGTACTTGAGGTCGGCGACCATGACTTCGTCCCAGAGACCGAGTTTCTTCAGGTCACGCACGAGATAATCGTTAACGACCGTGAACTCGCCGGAGAGATTCGATTTAACGTACAAGTTCTGGAAAGTGGGTTCGATGCACGCAGATACACCAATGATATTGGAAATAGTCGCGGTTGGGGCGATTGCGATGCAATTGGAGTTGCGCATGCCGTGTTGTTTGATGCGCGCGCGCAACGTATCCCAATCGAGCGTGCTCGATTCATCGACCTCGACATGACCACCGCGTTCATCACGCAGCATCTTCAACGTGTCTTGCGGCAAGATGCCACGCGACCACAGCGAGCCTTCGTACGATTGATAGCGACCACGCTCTTCAGCCAGCAGGCTCGAGGCCCAGTAGGCGTGATAGCACACCGCTTCCATCGAGCGATCCGCGAATTCGACGGCGTCTTGCGAAGCGTACGGCACGCGCATCATCTGCAGGCAATCCTGGAAGCCCATGATGCCCATGCCCACCGGACGGTGGCGCGCATTGGAATTGCGGGCCTTCTCGACGGCGTAATAGTTGATGTCGATGACGTTGTCGAGCATGCGCATGGCGATGCTGACGGTGCGCTTGATCTTGTCGTGGTCCAGTTCGAAACCACCATTCGCGGCCGGCTTCATGTGGGCGACCAGGTTCACGGAACCCAGGTTGCACACCGCGATTTCGGATTCGTTGGTGTTCAGGGTGATCTCGGTGCACAGGTTCGAGCTGTGGACCACGCCGACGTGCTGCTGCGGCGAGCGGATGTTGCAAGGATCCTTGAACGTGATCCAGGGGTGGCCGGTTTCGAACAGCATCGACAGCATCTTGCGCCACAGGTTCAGCGCCGGCATCTTCTTGAACAGCTTCAGTTCGCCGCTGGCAACGCGCGCTTCGTAGCCGACGTAGGCTTCTTCGAAAGCCTTGCCGTATTTGTCGTGCAGGTCGGGGCAGTCGGACGGCGAGAACAGCGTCCATTCACCGCCTTCCATGACGCGCTTCATGAACAGGTCGGGAATCCAGTTCGCCGTGTTCATGTCGTGCGTGCGGCGGCGTTCGTCGCCGGTGTTCTTGCGCAGTTCCAGGAACTCTTCGATGTCCAGGTGCCACGATTCCAGGTACGTGCAGACCGCGCCCTTGCGCTTGCCGCCCTGGTTCACCGCCACGGCGGTGTCGTTGACGACCTTCAGGAACGGAACCACGCCCTGGCTTTCGCCGTTGGTGCCCTTGATGTGGCTGCGCAGCGCGCGCACCGGGGTCCAGTCGTTGCCCAGGCCGCCGGCGTACTTGGCCAGCAGGGCGTTTTCCTTGATGGCGTCGTAGATGCCTTCCAGGTCGTCGGAGACGGTGGTCAGGTAGCACGACGACAGCTGCGAGTGCAGGGTGCCCGAGTTGAACAGCGTCGGGGTCGAGCTCATGAAGTCGAACGACGACAGGATCTCGTAGAACTCGATCGCGCGGGTTTCGCGGTCGGATTCGCGCAGCGCCAGGCCCATGGCCACGCGCATGAAGAACACCTGCGGCAGTTCGATGCGGGTGCCGCGGATGTGCAGGAAGTAGCGGTCGTACAGGGTCTGCAGGCCGAGATAGCCGAATTGCAGGTCGCGCTTGGCGTTCAGTGCCTTGCCCAGCTTGGTCAGGTCATAGCTGGCCAGGTCGGGCGACAGCAGGCCGCCTTCGATGCCGCGGGCGATGAACGTGGGGAAGTATTCGGCGTAGCGAGCGCCCATGCCGTCTTGCGAGACTTCCTCGCCCAGCACTTCCTTGCGGATCGTATGCAGCAGGAGGCGAGCGGTGACCTGGCTGTAGGCGGGGTCCTTTTCGACCAGCGCGCGCGCCGACAGGATGGCGGACTTGTAGACCTCGTCGACGGGAATGCCGTCGTACAGGTTCTTGACCGTTTCCTTCAGGATGGCTTCCGAATCGATGAATTCGGCCAGGCCTTCGCCAGCGGCGACGATGGTGGCGCGCAGTTCGGCGATGTCCAGCGGACGGCGGACACCCGCGTCCGTGACGTTCAGCACGTGTTCCTGCGGCGCGGCGTCGGTCTTCTGCTGGCCTTCGGCAGCAGCAGCAGCGGCGCGTTCCTGGGTGCGCTTTTCGCGGTAGAGCACATAGGCGCGGGCGACATCGTGCTGGCCCGAGCGCATCAGGGCCAGTTCGACCTGGTCCTGGATGTCTTCAATATGGAAGGTGCCGCCACCGGGGCGGTTGCGCACCAGCGCGTTGACGGCCTGGGACGTCAGCTGTTCCACCAGTTCGCGCACGCGGGCCGAGGCTGCGCCCTGGCCGCCGTTGACGGCCAGGAAGGCCTTGGTCATGGCGATGGCGATCTTGCTGGGTTCGAACCCGACCACCGAGCCATTGCGGCGAATGATGTTGTAGCTGGCCCATTGCCCGCCATTGGCGTCGGCCGGGGAATCGGTTTGAGAGGGCGGCACGGCCGAGGGCCGGGTCACAGAGGCGATCGTAGTCTGCATGGAAGCTCCTGTGCGAAAAGCGCGTAGATAGCGACATGACGACGTCATGTCAGGTACGAAATTGGATCTTATTGAGGGGGGTCGCAACGCTTGGACGGACGTATCCGTATGGCGTGGCCGACGAGAATCAGCGGTTAGGCGACCACAACATGTAGTGTAGCACCCCTCGTTGGACACTAATTCTAGTGATCGAGTACGACACCCACAAGAAGAAGATAGGACCAAGTTCCCAAAAGATTGTTACCAAATGCACCGGGCGCGCCTGCTAAGGCGCGCCCGGGACAGGACCGCTCAACGCGAGTGTTTATGCGGTTTTCCGCAGGGGTACATCGCGCGGGGCAGGCGCCGTATAGCTTTGCATCAAGCGAGCCAACTCTGTCCGGTACTTCTCGACGTTGGCTGCCTTGACGTGGCCGAAGCCGCGTATGGTTTCTGCAAGGGCGGCGATTGTAGCCGCTTGCGCGAGGGTGTCGCGATTCAACCCTGCAAGCAGCTGGTCTATGGTCTGGCGATACTCGCCGACCAGGGCGCGCTCCATCTTGCGTTCGGCCGTGTGGCCGAACGGATCGAACCAGGTGCCGCGCAGGCGCTTGAAGCGCGTGAGCAGCTTGAGTGCGGTCATGGTGCGCGGGCCCAGCGTGATCTTGCGTGGCACGCCGGTGCGCGGGTCCTTGCGGGCGAAGATCGGCGGGGCCATGTGAAAGCGCAGGCTGTAGTCGCCTTCGAACTGGCCTTGCAGTTGCGCCTGGAAGGCCTCGCCGGTGTAGAGCCGTGCAACCTCGTATTCGTCTTTGTAGGCCATCAGCTTGAACAGGCTGCGCGCCACCGCCAGGGCCAGGCGCGGCGTCTTGGCGTCGGGCGCCAGTTCGCGTTCGCGGGCCGCGACGCGTTCGACCACTTCGCGATACTGGCTGGCGTAGGCCGCGTCCTGGTAGGCGGTCAGGTCCTCGACGCGGCGGGCCACGGCGCGCTCGAACGTTTCGGGCACGTGCAACTGCACCACCTGGGCACGGGGGCGCAGCGCGCCGTCCAGCGCGTCGGGCTGGTGCGCGGCGAGGCGGCCGCTGTCGAACGCGGCCCGGTTGGCCGCAACCGCCACGCCGTTCAGTTCGATGGCGCGGTTGATGGCGGCCTGCGACAGCGGCACGCCGCCGCGCTGCCAGGCATAGCCCAGCATGAACATGTTGGACAGGATGCTGTCGCCGAACAGGGCCAGCGCCGCCTCGTGGGCGTCGATGGCGGCGGTGTTGGCCTCGCCCGCCGCGTGGCGGATCTTGGCCAGCAGGGCCTCGGGCCGCATGGCGGCGTCGGGGTTGCGGGTGAATTCGGACACCGGCGCGACGTAGGTGTTGACGGTGACGCGGGTGTGGCCGCGGCGCAGCGCGCCCAGCGAGTCCGGCGCGACCGAGGCGACCGGGTCGCACAGGATCGCGGCGTCGGCCTGCTGCCAGTCCAGCCGCACGGGGCCGGCGGGGGCGCCCGCCGGGGCCAGGCGGATATGGCTGACGACGGTGCCGCCCTTCTGCGCCAGGCCGGTCAGGTCCAGCACGGCGGCCGACAGGCCTTCCAGGTGGGCGGCCATCGAGACAATGGCGCCGATGGTGATGACGCCGGTGCCGCCCATGCCCGCGACCAGCATGCGGTAGGGGCGATCCAGCGCGGGCAACTGCGGCAGCGGCAGCTGCTGGATGAGCTGTTGCAGGTGTTCCTGGTCGGCCTTGGGGGCAGCGCTCTTGCGAGGCTTGCCGCCCATGACGGACACAAAGCTGGGGCAGAAGCCTTCCGCGCAGGAATAATCCTTGTTGCAGCTGGACTGGTCGATGGCGCGCTTGCGGCCGTAGGGCGTTTCCAGCGGCACCACCGACAGGCAGTTCGATTTCACGCCGCAGTCGCCGCAGCCTTCGCAGACCGCGCTGTTGATCAGCATGCGGCGCGCGGGGTCGGGGAACTGGTTCTTCTTGCGGCGGCGACGCTTTTCGGCGGCGCAGGTCTGGTCGTGGATGAGCACGGTGACGCCGGCGATCTCGCGCAGCTCGCGCTGCAGGGCGTCGAGCTCGCGGCGATGGTGCACCTTGATGCCGGGGCCCAGGTCCACGCCCTGGTATTTTTCGGGCTCGTCGCTGGTGACGACGATGCGGGCGACGTTTTCGCCGCGCAGCTGCTGGCAGATCTGCGGCACCGAGATCGGGCCGTCCACCGGCTGGCCGCCCGTCATGGCGACCGCGTCGTTGAACAGGATCTTGTAGGTGATGTTGGCCTTGGCGGCCACCGCCTGGCGAATGGCCAGGTAGCCGGAGTGGTAGTAGGTGCCTTCTCCCATGTTCTGGAAGATGTGCGGCATCCTGGTGTAGCGCGACAGGCCGATCCAGTCGACCCCTTCGCCGCCCATCTGGGTCAGGCCGCCGGTGTCGCGGTCCATCCAGGCGGCCATGTAGTGGCAGCCCACGCCGGACAGCGCCTGGCTGCCTTCGGGCACCTTGGTCGAGGTACTGTGCGGACAGCCCGAACAGAAGTAGGGCCGGCGGCGCATGCCGTCTGCGTCGTTGGACAGGGTGTCCTGGCACTCGAAGCCGGTCAGGTCGGCACCGGTCTGCAGGCCGGCGGTGCGCGACAGCCAGGCAGCCAGCGGGCGGGCCAGCAGCGACGGCCGCAACTGGCCGGCCGACGGCACCAGGGGTTCGCCGTCAAAGCCCTTCTTGCCGATGACGCTGGCGCGCTCGGGCAGGTTGAACAGCAGGTCCTTGAGCTGGGTTTCGACGACGGCGCCTTTTTCCTCGATCACGAGGATGTGCGACAGGCCGCGCGCGAATTCCAGCATGCGCTCGGCATCGAGCGGCCAGGTCAGGCCCGGCTTGTAGATGCGCACGGGCGCGTTGGCGGTGACGGTGTCCACGCCCAGCCGCGTCAGCGCCTCCATGGTGTCCAGGTGGGCCTTGCCGACGGTGACGATACCGACGGTGGCGCGCGGCGCCGGACAGGTCAGGCGGTCGATGCTGTGGCGGCGCGCGAAGGCGGTGACGGCCTTCATGCGCAGGTTCATGCGGGTTTCGACGGCCAGCGACAGGAAGTCGCGGGCGGAATATTCCAGCGCTTCGGGCGGCAGGTCGGGGTCGGCCGGCATGTCGTAGGCGACGATGGGCGCGGGCGTGAAGGAATGGCCGCTTTCGATGGTTTCGGAGACGGCCTTGAAGGCGACCCAGGTGCCGGCATGGCGCGACAGGGCCCAGCCCCAGAGGGCGAAGGTTTCGTATTCGTCGATGGAGGACGGATGCACGATGGGCATCTGCCAGCCGATCAGGGACGCTTCGCTGGCGTGCGGAATGGACGAGGACACGGCGGTGTGGTCGTCGCCCACGACGACGAGCACGCCGCCGTGGCGCGAGGCGCCGGCGGCGTTGCCGTGGTGCAGGGCGTCGCCGGCGCGGTCGACGCCGGGGCCTTTGCCGTACCACATGGCGAAGACGCCATCGACATTGCGGTCGGCGCGCACGCCGGCCTGCTGGGTGCCCATGACGGCGGTGGCGGCCATGTCTTCGTTGATGCCGGGCAGGAACGAGATCTGGTTGGCGTCCAGCGCTTTCTGCGCTTTCCACATGGCCATGTCGACGCCGCCCAGGGGCGAGCCACGGTAGCCGGAGACGAAGCCGGCGGTGTTCAGGCCGCGCTCGCGGTCGATGCGGCGCTGGGTGAGCATGATGCGCACCAGGGCCTGGGTGCCGGTGAGAAAGATGCGGCCGGTCTCGCGGGTGAGGTTGTCGGCGAGCTGGTAATCAAGGTCCAGCTGGGGCTCGGCGGCGGGGGTACCGTCCATCGTGAATACTCCTGTAGTCGGCACCATGATAGGTTCGTGCAGCATCAGGTTTATTGCGTTTTTGGATCGTGCTATCCCTATAATTCGCAATGAATATTTCGTATTCGCGGAATTTCGACCAAAACAGGAGACAAAACGATGGACAAGACCGATATCGGCATCCTCAAGGCCCTGCAGGAGGACGGCCGGGCTTCGGCGCAGCAGTTGTCTGAAAAGGTGGGGCTGTCGGCGGCGCCGGTGTGGCGGCGGGTGAAGGCGCTGGAGGCGAGCGGGGTGATCCAGGGCTATAGCGCGCAGGTGGATCGCAGCAAGGTGGGGCTGGGGTGCATGTTCGCGCAGATCAGCCTGGAGCGGCATTCGGCGAATACGGTGGAGAATTTCGAGCGGTCAGTGCGGGATGCGCCGGAGATTCTGGAGTGCTATGCGGTGACGGGGGATTCGGATTTTCTGTTGAAGATTCTTGTTGAGAGTCCTGAGGCCTATGATCGGTTTTTGCATCGGTTTTTGTTCAATATGCCGGGGATTCGGCAGACTCGGACGATTGTGGCTTTGCGTGAGATCAAGCATGAGTTGAAGTTGCCGCTTTGAGTTCTTAAGGCGCGCGTGACGGGGCAGGCGGGGTGAGGGCGGGGCTACGATTGCGGTCCGGAGCCTTCGCTCCGGACTGCCCCGTACTCATCCTCGTCCTCGCCTTCGGCGACTCCTACGGATTCCCTCGGGCGCATCTACACGCCCCGCCCTCACCCCGCCTGCCCCGTCACGCGCTCTTGATGAGGCTTAGCCTCGGGCCCTGGGGCGAATCGTGTGCTTGGCGTGGTTGCCAAGATCGTTTTTTGGGGGGGGGGAGGGGGGGGGGGGTTGGTTGTGCTGGGCCAACTGCTTTTGGGGCGGTTGGCCTTTCTTTTTGGATCGTCTCTATATATAGAGCGCTTTTAGTGTGGCTTTATTGGGGTTGTATCCCTGAGATCTTGATCCATTCCTTCCAGCGGGCGGTGTCTTCCTTGACGAAGGTGTCGAAGCGGGGGGTGTCCATGGCTTCGGGGGTCAGGCCCAGGGCGCGGAGTTTATCGGCGGTGGCGGTGTCTTTTACCGCGGCTTGGGTGGCGGCGTTCATTTTGGCGACGATGTCGGCCGGGGTGCCGGCGGGGGCGGAGATGCCTAGCCAGCCGGCGACGGTGAAGTCGGGGTAGTAGGTGGACATGGTGGGGACGTCGGGCCAGGCGGGATGGCGTTTGTCGGCGGTGACGGCCAGGGGGGCGAGGCCTTTGCCGTCGATCTGGCCCATGGCGGTGAGGTAGTCGACGAAGGCGAAGCCGATCTGTTTGCCGCGCAGGTCGGTGATGATCTGGGTGATGTTCTTGTAGCCGGCGGCGCCGATGTCGATGCCGGCGCGCTTTTTGAAGAGTTCGGCGGGGACCTGGGAGGACGAGCTGTAGTAGCCGAAGAAGACTTCGCCGGGGTGCTTCTTGGCGTAGTCGACCAGTTCGGGCACGGTGCGGTAGGGGCTGTCGGGGGCGACGATGCCGACGGTGCCGAAGGTGCCGAGCATGCCGATCTGGACGAAGTCTTTCTGGGCGTCGTAGGGCAGGCTCTTGTACAGGAACTGGTTGGCGGCGTGGGTGGAGTTGGTGGACAGGAGGAAGGTGTAGCCGTCGGCGGTGGCGTTCTTGGCGGCGTTGGTGCCGACGATGCCGCCGGCGCCGGGGCGGTCTTCGACGATGACGGTCTGGCCGGTCTGTTTGCCGAGGAACTGGGCGAAGGTGCGGGCGGTGAGGTCGGCGGCGCCGCCAGCGGCGGACGGGACGATGAGGGTGATGGGCTTTTCGGGCCAGCCGGCGGCGTGGGCCGCGCCGGCCAGCAGCAGCGTGGCGCTGGCGAACAGGGCGCGCAGGGCGGTGCGGCGCGATGGGGGCGTGGCGGGATGGGTTGGGGTGCGGGTCATGCTTGTCTCCTGGCGGCGCCAATGGGCGCCGTTATCGTTTTGGGCTGAGGCGGTGCGGCTTTGCTGCGGGGGCTTGGGTTTTGGGTGTTGGCTGGGTGGGTGTCCGTGTTTCGGCGCCTTGTTCGCGGTCGCTATGTGCGCGGCAGGGTACGCAGGGCTGGCTCTGGCGCCTCGTTCGGGACTAGCCGAATTGCCGGCGGTGCCAGTCCAGGATGGCTGCGGCGCTGGCCTGCCAGTGGTCGCCGTACATCATGCAGTGCGGCTGTCCGGCAAGGACGGCGTGGTCAAAGCCATAGAAGCGGGCGATGGCGCGGTCTTGCCCGGGCGGGTGGCGGTCGTGCGAGTCCAGGCCGGCTTCCAGGCACAGGCCGGGGGCGGTGATGGCAGCGGGGTCGACGGGAACGCACAGCAGGTAGCGCTCGTTGAGCACCCGGGGGCTTTCGGGCGTGAGGCGGCGCATGACGGCGCTGACGTCGCGGTCGGGCGAGGTGGCGAGAAAGCGGGCGCGGACTTCGGTGGCGGCGGGAGGTTGGCGAACGACGTCTTCGGGGACGGGTGGCAAGGCCAATGCGCCGGGCAGGTTGCCGGGCGGGGATGGCGCCATGAGGATGATGCCGGCGACGGGGCGCTGGGTGGCGGCGAGCAGGGCGGGGAGGGCGCCGACGCTGTGGCCGACGATGACGGTCGGGCCGTCCAGCGCATCGAGCGCGGCGACGACATCGTGGGCCAGGTCACTGACGCCGGCCTGGATGAAATTGGCGTCTCGGGGCAGCGGGCCGTGGCCGCGCACATCCACGGCGGCGCAGGGCAGGCCGGCGCGAGCGAAGTAATCCAGGTAGTGCGCGTAGCACCAGGCGCCATGGTAGCCGCCCGGCACGAACAACAGGCCGGGCCCGGCATGGGATGCGAAAGCGTCGGCGGGCCTGCGGGCGGGGGCGGCCCGGCCGATCAGCAGCCGGCCTTGTCCGACGTCATGGCTGGTCAGTCGGTCGGCCAGGCTGAAGTCCAGTGGATCGACATCGTGGGAAGCGGTGGGGGCGAGGGTGGTCGTCGTCATTGCGGCCATCTTAAGTGGCGGCCTATGATGAGAAAACTTTATTTTTCCTATAAATCGATAAGTTCTACAAAATCAGACCGCTCCATGCCCGCCTTGCCAGAACTGTCGATCACGCACTACCGCCACTTCCTGCTGGTGGCTGAATTGCGCAGTTTCCGCGCGGCGGCGGCGCGGGCGTTTCGCTCGCAGCCGGCGCTGTCGCTGTCGATCCGCGAGATGGAGCAGCGCCTGGGCCAGCCGCTGTTCGAGCGCGGCAATGGCAACGCGTTGACGCGGTTCGGGCAGGACTGCCTGCCGCTGGCGCGTGAACTGGTCGAGCATCATGACCGGGTGGCCGGCACCTTGTCGGGGCTGGCCAGCAACCAGGCCGGCACGCTGACGATGGCATCGGTGGCCACGGTGGCGACGCATTGGTTGCCCGAATTGGTGGCGACTTACCGCGCGCGCTATCCGGCGGTGGCGTTGCGTCTGTTCGACGACAACTCCGAAGGCGTCGAACGCATGGTGCTGGCGGGCGAGGTCGAACTCGGCGTGTGCAGCCCGGTGCTGCGGGACCGGCGTCTGTCGTTCGAGCCGCTCTTGCGCGACGCGTTCGGGCTGGTCTGCCATCGCGGCCATCCGCTGGCGGGCCGCAAGTCGGTGACCTGGCGCGAGATCGCCACCCTGCCGCTGGTGGGCACGGTGGCGCACCGGCAGTTGGCCGATTACCCGCAGGCGGCGTTCATGATGGAGCGGCAGGTGTTCGTGTCCAACATGATGTCGCTGCTGGCGATGCTGGAACGCGGCGTGGGGGTGACGGTGCTGGCGCAGTTGGGCGTGCCGCCCGAATCGCCCGGACTGGCCTTCGTGCCGCTGGCGCGGCCGCGCATCGAGCGCGAGCTGGGCATCACCCGACTGGCCGGCCGCAGCCTGTCGCCGGCCGCTGCGCGCATGGAAGAAATGCTGCGCGAAAAGGCTGCGCGCGGCGGTCGCACTGTCGTGTGAAACCAACGCATTTTTGCGTGTTAGCGCGGTAAAGCGGGCGCTTTTCCCGACGGACTGTTGCGCAATTGCACTTGGCGCGGATCGTCGTTGATTCTTCATGGACGCCTCTTTAGAGTGCGTGATGTTTGCTGCGCGAGGGGCGCGCCGATCTGAGCGGCGCGACGCGTCGACAGACGTGTTGAGGAAGTCATGAGCAGTGTGTATTTGCGTACGGCGGGCGTGGTCTGCGCCGTGTTGATCCTGGGCGGCTGTGTCGCCCGCAAACCCGCCTCCATTACCGAGGCCCAGCCCGAAGGGCCGCCCAAGCCGATGGCCTGCGTGCCGGCCAAGAGCGGCGATCCCATGGTCGGCACCTGGTATTCGAATTCGAAGCCGCGCGGCGTCAGCGGCGATTTCCAGGCCTTGACCGTGCTGTACGCCGACGGCCGCATGGCCTACGAAACGCAGCTCAAGATCGGTCGCAAGACGCGTCCGGCCCTGCGTGAAACCGGCTGCTGGAGCGTGGTGGACGGCATCTACACCATGCAGACCACGCAATCGAACGGCGAAATCGTCGATGCCGCCGATCCGATCTACGTCAACCGCTACCGCGTGGAAAAGGTCGAGCAGGCCAAGCTGACGCTGCGCGAACTGAAAAGCGGCGGCCAGGTCGTGACCGCGCGCCGCATGCCGCAGGGTTATCGCCTGCCATATTGAGGGCGGCGTCAGGCCGGAGGGCACGGCGAGCCGCCGGCGGCGCCACGCCGTGCGGCCGCCTTTCCCGCCGGGCGGACAGGCGCCGGCCCGCGGCGTCGCCAAGCGCGTCTGGCTGGAGTATGGTGCGAACTTCGCCTTCCATCCCGCCGCCGGTCTTCCATGCCTGCCCTTTCCTCTGAAGCGCGCGCCATCGCGCTCCTGGCCCTGGCCGCTTTCGTCAGCGCCAGCGCCTTTCGCATCTGTGATCCCATGTTGCCCCAGTTGGCAGCCGAATTCGGTGCCACCACCGGGCAGGCCGCGCGCGCGGTGACCGCGTTTGCCGTGGCCTACGGCGTGCTGCAGATGTTCTTCGGTCCGGTCGGTGACCGCTATGGCAAGTACCGCGTTGTCAGCGTGGCGACCTTTGCCTGCGCAGTGGGCAGTGCCGGGGCCGTCGCGGCCGAGACGCTGGACATGCTGGTGGTGTGCCGCGCCCTGTCGGGGGCCGCGGGGGCGGGCATCGTGCCGCTGTCGATGGCCTGGATCGGCGACACCGTGCCCTACGAGCGGCGCCAGGCGACCCTGGCGCGCTTCCTGACGGGCACCATTCTGGGCATGGCGACGGGCCAACTGGCCGGCGGCCTGTTCGCCGACACCCTGGGCTGGCGCTGGGCCTTTGCCGCGCTGGTGTGCGGTTATCTCGTGGTGGGAGTGCTGCTGCACCAGGAAGTGCGGCGCCAGCGCCGCGCCGGGCTGGGCGTGGTGGATCCCAACGCGCCCCGCCAAGGGTTCGTGGCGCAGGCGCGCCAGGTGCTGGGCACCCCGTGGGCGCGGGTGGTGCTGGCCACGGTGTTCATCGAAGGCCTGCTGGTGTTTGGCGCGCTGGCTTTCGCGCCGTCGTATCTGCACGAACGCTTCGATATCTCGCTGACCGCCGCAGGCGCGCTGGTGGCGGTATATGCGGTGGGCGGGCTGCTCTACACGGTGGTGGCGGGTCGCATCCTCAAACGCCTGGGCGAACGTGGCCTGGCGGTGGCAGGCGGGCTGGTGCTGGGCGTGGCCTTCCTGTCGTACTGGCTGGGGCCGGTGTGGCTCTGGAGCCTGCTGGCCAGCGTGCTGGCCGGCTTTGGCTACTACCTGCTGCACGCCACCTTGCAGACCAACGCCACCCAGATGGTGCCGTCCGCGCGCGGCACGGCGGTGGCGTGGTTCGCGTCATGCCTGTTCATGGGCCAGGCGGCCGGCGTGGCGCTGGCCGGCGCGGTGGTGGACGAGGTCGGCGCGGCGGTGCTGTTCGGCGGCTCGGCCGTGCTGCTGCCCCTGTTGGGCGCGTTTTTCTCGCGTGCGCTGAAATCCCGGCCCCAGGCGGCGTAGCGGCGCCAAGGCCTCGCGACATGAAAAAGCCCCGTCCGGCAACGCCGTTCGGGGCTTTTTGTTGGGGCCTATGCCCGGCGCGGGGCCGGGCGCGGCATTCAGATCGCGGCCAGGCGCTTCTGCACGGTTTCCTTGCCCAGCAGCGCCAGCACGGCATCCACCGCCGGCGTCTGGGTCTGGCCCGTCACGGCCACGCGCAGCGGAATCGCCAGTTGCGGCATCTTCAGGCCGCGGTCGGCCAGCACGGCCTTGATCAGCGCCGAGATGGCTTCGCGGGTCCAGTCGGTGCCGGCGGCGCGCTGGGCGAAATCGGCCAGGGCTTCGCGGGCGGCAGCGGTCAGGTGCTGCTCGACCAGTTCCGGGGCGGCCGGCTTGAATTCACCGCAGAACAGCATGGCGCCGTCGGCCAGTTGCTCGAGCGTTTCGGCGCGGTCTTTCAAGAGGCCCATGACGCCCGGCAGGTCGATCTTTTCCGGGTGGCCGCCGCGATTGGCCACGCGCGGGGCGACGCGTTCGGCCAGCTCGGCGTTGTCCATCTGCTTGATGTAGTGGGCGTTGACCCAGTTCAGCTTCTTGGGGTCCCACTGCGAGGCGGACTTGGACAGGTGGCGGGTGTCGAACCACTGCACCAGCTGTTCGCGGCTGAAGAGTTCGTCGTCGCCGTGGCTCCAGCCCAGGCGGGCCAGGTAGTTGATCATGGCCTCGGGCAGGTAGCCCTCGTTGTCGTATTCCATGACGTTGACCGCGCCGTGGCGCTTGGACAGCTTTTCGCCGTCCGGGCCGAGAATCATCGGTACGTGGCCGTATTCGGGCAGGGTGGCGCCCAGCGCGCGCAGGATGTTGATCTGGCGCGGGGTGTTGTTGACGTGGTCGTCGCCACGCAGCACGTGGGTGATGCCCATGTCCCAGTCGTCGACCACCACGCAGAAGTTGTAGGTGGGCGTGCCGTCCGGGCGGGCGATGATCAGGTCGTCGAGTTCGGTGTTGTCAAAGCTGATGGTGCCCTTGACCATGTCGTTCCAGGACGTGGCGCCTTCCTGCGGGTTCTTGAAGCGCACCACGGGCTGGCGGCCGGCCGGGATGGCGGGCAGCGTCTTGCCGGGTTCGGGGCGCCAGGTGCCGTCGTAGCGCGGCTTGTCGCCGCGGGCGCGGGCGGCCTCGCGCATGGCTTCCACTTCCTCGGGCGAGCTGTAGCAGTGGTAGGCGGTGCCGGCGGCCAGCATCTGCGCCACCACTTCGCGATAGCGGTCCATGCGCTGCATCTGGTAGAAGGGGCCTTCGTCAGGCTGCATGCCCAGCCAGTCCATGCTGTCCAGGATGGCCTGCACCGCTTCCGGCGTGGAGCGTTCGACGTCCGTGTCTTCGATGCGCAGGACGAAGGTGCCCTGGTGGTGGCGCGCGAAGGCCCAGGAGAACAGCGCGGTGCGGGCGCCGCCCAGGTGCAGGAAGCCCGTCGGCGAAGGCGCGAAGCGGGTACGGATGGGGGAAGAGGCGTTGGAAGTCATAGGTGGCAATGATAGCGGCTGCGGCGCCACAAAGCGGCGTCGGGCAGGGTCCACATCAAGCGGACGGCGGGGTTGTCTTGTTACGATGAACGGTATTTTAGATGAGCGCCCGCCCACGACATGCTGCGACACGCACTTGCCCCGATGTTCGAACCCAGTTCGCTGGTGATCGTTGCCGACCGGCCCCTGCCGGCGGCGGGCTCGCTGTCGCCGGCGCTCAAGGCGCGCACCACCTTCGTGGCCTGTGAAACCGGCGCCGCGCCCGACCTGCCCGGCACGCTGCAAGGCCTGGCCGCGGGCGAGCGCCCCGATCTGGCCCTGGTTTGCGTGTCGCCCGCCGTGCTGCCTGAAACGCTGCGCCGCCTGTCGCCGCTGGCGCCGCGCTCGGTCATCCTGCTGCCGCATCCGCTGCCCGATCCGTATCCGCGCGGCACCCTGGCGCTGTGCCGCGCCTGGGCCGAAGAAAACCGCTGCGAGCTGCTGGGCCCGCGCTCGTTCGGCGCCCAGCGGCCCCATGCCGGCCTGAATCTCAGCCAGCACCCCGTGCTGGCGCGTGCCGGCCGGGTGGCGCTGCTGGCGCAGTCGCGCTCCATCATGGCGGCCGTGATGGACTGGGCCGAAGACGTGCACATCGGCTTTTCCACCGCCGTGTCGCTGGGCGACGAAGCGGTGGTGGGCCTGTCCAAGGTGCTGGACTACCTGGCCAGCGATCCGCGCACCGACAGCATCGTGCTCTACCTGGAAGACGTCGGGCCGGCACGCGAGTTCATGAGCACCCTGCGGGCCGCGGCCAGCGTCAAGCCGGTCATCGTGCTCAAGGCGGGCCGGGCGGACACCGACAGCGCCGACGCCATCTTCGACGCCGCCCTGCGCCGCGCCGGCGCCGTGCGGGTGCGCTACTTCGTGCAGTTATTCTCGGCCGTGAAGGTGCTGGGCTATACCCGCCGTCCCAAGGGCCGGCGGGTGGCGCTGATCTCCAACGGCAGCGGCCCCCCGCAATTGGCCATGGACCTGATCGGCCCGGACGCCGCCGTGCTGCGCGCCGACCTGGCGCCGGCCACCCAGCGTGCGCTGGCGGCGATGCTGGAGCCCGACGCGGCCAGCGCCAACCCGGTCATCACCTACACCCCGCTGACGCCCGAACGCATCCGCGCCATCCTGGACACCGTGCTGGACGATGCCGGCGTGGACGGCGTGCTGGTGCTGCTGGCGCCCGATGCGCTGGCGGACATGCCCGCCGTGGCGCGTGAACTTGCGCTGATCGCGCCCAAGGCCAAGAAGCCCGTGGTCACGTGTTTCATGGGCGACGCCGGCATGCGGCCGCTGCGGCGCATGCTGGACGACGCCGGCACATCGGCCTTCCGCACGCCCGAATCGGCGGCCGATGCCTTTGGCGTGCTGGCCTCGCACCACTACAACCAGCAACTGCTGCTGCAGACCCAGCCGCCCGAACCGGCCACCCACGTGCCCGACCTGGCCGCCGCGCGCGACATCCTGGCGCGGGTGCGGGCCGATTGCCGGCGCGAACTCAATACGTCCGAGGTCCGCGCGCTGCTGGCCCTGTTCTACGTGCCGCTGCGCGACATGCCGGTGGACGTGGCGCTGGGCGAGCCCGAATCCCGCCCCATGGCCATCCGGGTGCGGCGCGATCCGCAGTTCGGCCCGGTCATCCGCTTCGGCGCGGGCGGCCCGGATGCCGTGCTGTCCCAGTCCGATCGCGGCATGGACCTGCCGCCGCTCAACGGCTTTCTGGCGCGCCAGCTGATCGAACGCAGCCGCCTGTGGCGCAAGGTCCTGGCGCCGCGCGTCGGCCACCAGGCCGCCGAGGCGCTGCAACAGGCGCTGGTGCTGGTGTCCGAGCTGGTGTCCGAACTGCCGGACATCGAAACGCTGGACATCGACCCCCTCTACGCCGGCGAAACCCATCTGCGCGCCGGCGGCCTGCGCATGACGCTGACCGACAAGCCGGGCTGCGAATCGCCGCAGACCACCGGCTATCCGCACATGGCGATCCACCCGTACCCGGCCCGCCTGGTGCAGGTGCGCCGCTTTGCCGATGGCATTCCGTGGGTGCTGCGGCCGATCCGCCCGGAAGACGCCCAGCCGTTGCAGGAATTCATCCGCGGCCTGTCCGAACGCTCGCGCTACATGCGCTTCGTATCGATGATGCGCGAGCTGACCCCGCGCATGGTGTCGCGCTACACCCAGGTGGACTACCACCGCGAACTGGCCCTGGTGGCCGCCACGCAGGTGCCCAACCCGGCCAACCGCGGCCATCCGCGCGAGGTCCTGGTCGGGTTTGCGCATTATTTGCGCAATCCGGACGGGCGCGGCGCGGAATACGCGCTGGTGATCGGCGACGACTGGCAGCGCCGCGGCCTGGGCCGTCAGCTGATGACCGCGCTGATCGACGCGGCGCGTGAGCAGGGGCTGGAATACATCGACGGACTGGTGCTGTCGACCAACCGGCCCATGCTGTCGCTGATGACCAGCCTGGGCTTTACCAACGACGCGGACCCCGAAGACCCGACCATGCGGCGGGTCTGGCTGAACCTGGGCTGATGCGGGGCGGCGGATGCCGCCATGCGCCGGCCGGGTTCGCGCAGGGCATTCAGGCGGTCTTGCGGGCCGCCTGCGCCGGGGTCAGTCGCGCTGCCGTTTCGTCCACCGACAGCACGTCGCCAAAGAACAGCAGCCAGCCATGCAGCGCGTGCTCGTGCTCGGCCGGCGTCACCGCGGCCAGCGCGTCGTCGACCATGATGGTGCGAAAGTCGCGCATCATCGCGTCGCGGGCGGTGGACTCGCAGCACACGTTGGTGACCGTGCCGGCGATCAGCAACGTGTCCACGCCACGCCCGCGCAGCAGCGGCTCCAGTTCGGACGAACCCGGCGCCATGGCGCTGTAGAAGCGCTTGGTCACCCGCAGGTCGCCGGCAGCGGGCCGCAGGTCCGGATGCAGCGCGTAGCCGGGGGAGTCGCGCCGCAGGGTTTCCAGGCGCCGCGCGCTGCGCTCCGGCGTCAGCATCACGCCGTGGTGGTGCGACCAGAAGGCGTCGGCGTTGTCGGACGCGGTCTGCACCCACACCACCGTGCCGCCGGCCGCACGCACCGCGTCGCACAGGCGGTTGACGGGTTCGACGATGCCGCGCGCGGCGGCGCATTCGCCCTGGTAGCCGGGCAGGGTGAAGTACTGCTGCATGTCGATGACCACCACGGCGCAGCGTGCGCCGGGCAGCGTGTCATAGGGGTGCAGGCAGCCCTGGCGGGCAATGACGCGGTCCTCGACCCATTGCGGAATCTGCATGGCGGCTCCTTATCCGTAGCGCCGCGCCACCGCGGCTTCGATGCGGTACACCACCAGGTACATCACGCTGGAAATCAGCGCCAGCATGGTGATGGCGGTCATGACGATGTTCAGCTTGAAGACCTGGCTGCCGTTCATGATGAGAAAGCCCAGGCCCGAATCGGCCGACTGGAATTCGCCCACGATGACGCCCACCAGCGCCAGGCCGATGTTCATCTTCACCGCGGCGATCAGCGTGGGCACGCTGCCGGGCAGCACCACCTTGACCAGCACCTGCCAGCGGCTGGCGCCGAAGGTGCGCGCCAGCTTGACCTTGTTCAGGTCGATGCCGCGAAAGCCCGCATACACCACCATGATGGTCACGAACACGGCAATCGCGACGGCCATGCCGTATACCGCGTAGTCGGACCCCAGCCAGAGGTAGAAGATGGGCACGAAGGCGATCTTGGGCATGGCGTTGGCCACCACCAGGAACGGGTCCAGCACCTTGTACAGAAAGTCCGACCACCACAGCGCCGCAGCCACCACGATGCCGATCACCATGCTGAGCGTGAAGCCGACCAGCGTGGCCGACAGCGTGGTCATGATGTGGTGCGCCAGGTTGCCGTTGGTCCACAGATCGATGAAGGTAGGCCACAGCGCGCTGGGGTAGCTGGTCAACAGCGGGTTCAGGATGTGCATCCGGGGCAGGATTTCCCAGGCGCATAGAAACACGACCAGCAGCAGCACCTGGGCCAGGCGGATGTTGCGGCGGCGGGCGCGGTCGCGCCGCAGATAGTCCAGGTATTTCTGGCTGGGCGCGGGCACGGCGCGCAGCGGCACGGTGTTGGCGATGGGTGCATTCACGGCTCAACCCTCCACGTGGACGTCAAGCTCGTCCCAGAGCTGCTTGAAATAGGTATTGAATTCCGGCCGCGAGCGCGCCTGGAACGGCGTGGGGCGTGCACCGTCGCCGTAATGGATGCGGTACTGGCTCTTCAGGCGGCCGGGGCGGCGCGACAGCACGATCACGCGGTCGGTCATTGCGATGGCCTCGCCGATGTCGTGCGTCACCAGCACCACGGTCTTGCCCTCGCGCCGCAGGATGTCGACCACCTCGTCGGAGATGGCCAGCCGGGTCTGCGAATCCAGTGCCGAAAAGGGTTCGTCCAGCAGGATCACGTCGGGTTCGGTGACCAGCGTGCGCGCCAGCGCGGCGCGTTGGCGCATGCCGCCGGACAGCTGGCGCGGCGTGTGTGTCAGAAAGGCGCCCAGCCCGCATTTTTCCAGCAGATGCACGGCGCGCGCCTCGCTGCGGGCGTCGCGCCGGCCCTGGATCTCGGCGCCCAGCATCACGTTGTCCAGAATCGTGCGCCATTCAAACAGGTAGTCCTGCTGCAGCATGTAGCCGATGCGCGGATTGGGCTCGGTGACCGCCTGGCCATCGATCATCACGGCGCCGGACGTAGGCGTGATCAGGCCGGCAATCAACGACAGCAGCGTGCTCTTGCCGCAACCGCTCTGCCCGATCAGGCTGACGAACTCACCCGGCGCCAGCGCGAACGACACCTGCGACAGGGCCTCGGTCTCGCCTTCCGGCGTGAAATAGCTGAGACAGACATCGCGCAGCTCGATCTTCGCCGTGGCCGCTTCCGGTTTCAGGTTATGGACGACGGCGCTCATCACGGGACCTTTTTGGCAAAGTCAGCCACCACCACGTCTTCGTATTTGACGCGGCCGCTTTCCTTCATGACCGCGCTGGCGATCAGCATGTCCTGCAACTGGTTCATGGCGTCGGCCGTCACCAGGGGCGAGGTCTTCCAGATCTGGTATTGCTTGTAGCGGTCGATCGCGTCCGTCACGGCCGCGGCGTCCATCCCGGGGAAATACGTCATGATCTGCGGCGCCAGCGTGGCGGCCGGCGTGTCCTTCACGTACTTCTCGGCCCGCGCCACCACGTTGGTCCAGGCCTGGATCACCTTGGGGTTGTCGCGAATGTATTTGTCGGTGGCGGTGAATACCGTGTAGTCCACCTGGCCCACTTCATGGCCCACCGAGGCCACGATATAGCCCTTGCCGTTGCGCACCAGCTCGCCCGCCTCGGGCTCCAGGAAAATGCCGTATTCGCCCTGGCCGGCCATCCAGGCCCCGGCTCGCGCCGGAATGCCGATATTGTTCAGCAGCTTGACGTCCTTTTGCGGGTCCAGTCCGTGCTTGCGCAGCGCGGTTTCCAGGAACACGATGGGATTGGATCCGGGCCGAAAGCCGATCACCTCCTTGCCTTTGAGCATGCTCCAGTCGAATTTCTCGACCGGCTTGCGCGCCAGCAGGAAAAAGCCGTCGGTGGCCGTCAGCCCGGCAAAGATCTTCGGCTTGACCGGCGATTCGCTGTTCTGCACGTAGATGGACGCCTCGGGGCCGATCAGCACGATGTCGGCGCTGCCCGACAGCAGGGCGGTCATGCCCTTGTCGGTGCCCTGCGAGGTCTTCATCGATACGTCCAGCCCGGCGTCCTTGAAGTAGCCCTGCGACAGGGCCACGTATTTGGGCACGTAGAGAATGGAGCGCACCACCTCTTCGTAGCGCACCTTCACGGGGGGATTGAGCGCTTCGCCGTGGGCGGCGAAAGGGATGAGCGCGGGTGCAAGCGCGGCAAGCAGCGCCGCGGCTGCCAGGCGGGGCAATGGCAAGGGCTTCACGGGACTTTCTCCTGCGTCTGAATGCCTCGCCGAAAACCCGGCGCGACACGGCCAATGGGATGGATCGACTGCAACAACAGGGAAGCCCGAACCTGCGTCGCCCGGGCCGATACGACGTGGTTTGAATACTATATTCAATACCAAGGGGCGACAAGGATTTTGGGATTGGCGTTTTTCCCTAGGAGAGGGCGCCTGTCAGCCTCCGAAGAACCGGCGCTGGAATACCACTTGGTATACAGAAAGGGGGAGGCGCCGATGGGATGGCGGTCGGGCGGCCCGTGCGGATCGCCCGCGGCGCGTGGTGTTACCCGGCCAGGAGGACGTCGTTCAGAAAGCGCGAGATGTCCGCCACTTCTTCAGCGCAGACCGAATGTGGCATCGGGTAGGTGTGCCAGCGTACGTCGTAACCCAGGCGCTGCAATTCGGCCAGCGAGGCCTGGGCGCGCGGCAGCGACACGACCGGGTCGTACTGGCCATGGGCCAGGAAAATGGGCGTGTGCTGGTTGGCCGGGGCGCGTTCGGCTTCGGCGGTGTCCAGCAGCGGCAGGTAACCCGACAGCCCCATCATGCCGGCCAGCTTTTCCTGCAGGCGCAGGCCTGTGTGCAGGGTCATGGCGCAGCCTTGCGAAAACCCCGCCAGCACGATGTTCGACGTGGGAATGCCACGCGCGTTTTCGCGGGCGATGAGCTTCTTGATGGCGGCTTCGGACGCGCGGATGCCCTTGGCGTCTTCGACCCGCACCAGATCCATCACCAGGATGTCGTACCACGACCGCATCGCCATGCCGTTGTTGATGGTGACGCGCTGCACCGGGGCGTTCGGGAACACGAAGCGCACCGCGGCGCCGGCCGGCAGGTCCAGTTCGGGCACGATGGGCGCGAAATCGTTGCCGTCCGCGCCCAGGCCGTGCAGCCAGATGACGGCGTGCGTGGGAGTGGGGGCGGTTTCGATCTCGATGCAATCGAGCAGGTCGGTCGGTGCGTTCATGGACGGCGGGGGGAAATCAGAGGGTTAGGGTCTTGAGCGCCTGGAACAGCGCGCGGTAGTGCTTCTTTTGCGGGTCCTGGCCTTGCAGCAGGGCGGCGTTGGCCGCTTTTTCCTTGCGGGCGGCGCGGATCAGGGCGCGCAATTGCTGCACATCGGCCTGCGGGTTGTCGTGCAGCAGCTTGGTCAGGGCGTCGTCGTCGTCCAGCAGGCGATCGCGCAGGGTCTCCAGGCGGTGCATGGCGGCGGTTTCTTCGCGCGAGCCGTTTTCCCAGACATCGAGCTGGGCGCGGATTTCGTCCGCGGGGGCGTCGCGCATCAGCTTGCCCACGAAGTGCACCTGGCGGCGCAGGCCTTCGCGGCCGGTGGTGCGCTGCGCCATGCGGATGGCCTCGTACAGGCGTTCGGCCAGGGGCAACTGCTTGAGGCGTTCGGGAGACAGGGCGATCAACTGCTTGCCCAGGTCCAGCAGCGCATGCATTTCACGCTTGATCTGGGACTTGCTGGGGCGGTCGTAGCCGTTCTCGTCGTAGCCTTCGTCGACGGATTCTTCTTCGGTATGGGAATTCATGGAAAACTGCGCAATGACAGACTTGGCTATGATAACCGTCTCTGCAAATTGGACAGCAATGGTCAAATCCTCCTCCTCCTTGCCGCTGGCGGCCAATCACGCGCGTTTTTCCGAATTGGTCGAGCAAACCCTGGCGTACGCCCGCCAGATTGGCGCCTCGGACGCCGCGGCCGAAGTCTCTGAAAGCCTGGGCCTGTCGGTGTCGGTGCGCAAGAACGACATCGAAACCGTCGAACAGACCCGCGACCGCTCGCTGGACCTCACGGTCTACGCCGGCCAGAGCCGCGGGTCCGCCTCCACCTCCGACTTTTCTGAGGCGGCCCTGCGCCAGACCGTCGAGGCGGCTTGGCACATCGCGCGCCACACCGCCGCCGATCCGGCCGCCGGCCTGCCCGACGCCGACCAGTTGGCCACCGAATTCCCCGACCTGGACCTGCACCGGGCCTGGACGGTCTCCACCGAAGAAGCCGCCGAGCTGGCCCTGCGCGCCGAGCGCGCGGCCCGCGAGGTGGACGCGCGCATCACCAATACCGATGGCGCCACGGTGGGTACCTACGAAGGCCAGTTCGTCATGGGCAACACCCGCGGCTTCCTGGGCGGCTACCCGTATTCGCGCCACAGCCTGTCGGTGGCGCCCATCGCCGGCCGCGGCAACGGCATGCAGCGCGACTACTGGTACACGTCCGAACGCGATCCGGCCAAGATGGCCTCGCCCGAGGCCGTGGGCCGCTACGCCGCCGAACGCACCCTGTCGCGACTGTCGGCCCGCCGCATCCGTACCGGCAAGTTCCCGGTGCTGTTCGAGGCCCCGCTGGCCCTGGGCCTGGTCGGCGCCCTGACGCAGGCCGCCAACGGCGGCGCGCTGTACCGCAAGGCCAGTTTCCTGGTCGACGCCCTGGGCAAGCCCATTTTCCCGGACCACATCAACCTGGCCGAAGACCCGCACATCCGCGGCGGCATGGGCAGCTCGCCGTTCGACGACGAAGGCGTGCGCACCCGCAAGCGCAGCGTGGTCACCGCGGGCGTGCTCGAAGGCTACTTCCTGTCTTCGTACACCGCCCGCAAGCTGGGCATGCAGACCACCGGCAACGCCGGCGGTTCGCACAACCTGACCTTCTCGTCCACGCTCACCCGCCGCGGCGACGACTTCGAAGCCATGCTCAAAAAGATGGGCACCGGCTTCCTGGTCACCGAGCTCATCGGCCAGGGCGTGAACTACGTCACCGGCGATTATTCCCGCGGCGCGTTCGGTTACTGGGTCGAAAACGGCCAGATCCAGCACGCGGTGCAGGAAATCACCATCGCCGGCAACCTGGCGGACATGTTCCGCCAGATCGTCGCGGTGGGCGCGGACACCATCTCGCGCGGCACCAAGACCACCGGCTCGATCCTGATCGAGCAAATGGCGATCGCCGGCACCTGATCCGCCGCGGCGCCTTGCGACGCCCGTCGGGGCGGGGCCTGTGGGGCCCTGGCCGGCGGGCGTTGCCGTTTGCGTCTTTGCAATCCTTGATCGCTGGGGATTTCCTCTAGCCGCCGAGGCTCATGCCAACGTGTAATATCCGGCGGGTATTGCTCAATCGAGTATCGCGGCAGAGGAGCAAAGAGATGCAACGACGTTCATTCTTGAAGCAGGCCGGCCTGGGCGCCGTGGCAGCGGGCGCGGCGGTCAGCGCGCCTGCCCTCGCGCAGGACTCGCCCTCTCTCAGCTGGCGCCTGGCGTCCGGCTTCCCGGGCGCGCTCGACCTGCGGGTCGGCGCCGGCGCGGCGTTCTGCAAATTCGTGTCCGACGCCACCGGCGGCAAGTTCACCATCCGCCAGCAGGCCGACGGCGAGATCGCGCCCGCGGCCGACCTGATGGACGCCGTCGGCGCCGCCAAGGTGGAATGCGCCCACGTCTCGTCCAGCCTGTTTTTCGCCAAGAATCCCGCCTTCTGCTTCGATTCGGCCGTGCCGTTCGGGCTGGATGCCAGCCGCATGAACGCCTGGATGCTCGAAGGCGACGGTCTGCGCCTGACGCGCGAGCTGTTCAAGGCGCAGAAGATCGTCAACTTTCCGCTGGGCAACACCGGTCCGCAGATGGGCGGCTGGTCCAAGCGTGAAATCAAGCGCGTCACCGACCTGAAAGACCTGAAGATGCGGGTCGACGGCCTGGCCGGCCAGGTGCTGGCCCACCTGGGCGTGGCGCCGCAGCAGGCCGACCTGGCCAAGCTGGCAGAGGCCGTCGAGAAAGACGGGCTGGAAGCCATTGCCGGCACGGGGGCCGTCGAGGACGCCAAGCTGGGCCTGAACAAGGTCGGCAAGTTCTACTATGGCCCCAGCTGGTGGGCCGCCAGCGAACAGCTGTCGCTCTATATCAACGAAGAAGCCTGGGCCAAGCTGCCCAAGCCCTACCAGGCGGTGGTCGAGGCCGCCGCCCTGGCCGTCCACGTCAAGACCACGGCGGCCTTCGATGCGCGCAACCCCGCCGCGCTGGCCCAGCTGGCGGCCGCCGGTGCGCAGGTGCGCGCCTTTCCCCGCTCGGTCATGGACGCCGCCTTCGAGGCCGCCCAGCAGGTCTACAAGGAATTGAACGACAAAGACGCCAAGTTCAAGGCCATCTACGACAGCTATATGGGCTTTCGCGACAGCGGCATGCCGTGGTTCCGCCTGACCGAAGGCGCCTATGACCAGTATCTGGGCGTGGCGTTGTCCGCCCGCAGCTAGCCACCGAAAGGCAGGATCCGGATGCCGAATGGCATTCGGCAGGAGGTGGGGTTTTCGCTGATTACCCCGGTTTTTTTACAAAAAAGTGGGCGGTTTTGATCCTTTTGTTGAACGGCATTCGAGTTTCCGCCTGATACAAAGGAGTAATATCCCGGGTCTTGACGCGCAAACATGACGCCTTCAGGCGGCATTGGACGTCAATCCGGCGGGATCACTCCAGCCCGGATAACCAACATTCCGAGACAGACTTTAAGGTGGTATCAACCATGCAATCCAAGACCAAGAAGCTGCTGGCCGCGCTGATCGCTGCCGGCATCGTCCCGGCTGCGCACGCGGCTGACATCAAGCTGGGCGTGGCTGAAGCCCTGTCCGGCGGCGCCGCCCAGTACGGTGTCTCGATCCGCAACGGCTTCCAGCTGGCCGCCGACGAGATCAACGCCGCGGGCGGGATCAACGGCAACAAGATCGTGCTGGTGGTCGAGGACGAACAAGGCAAGAAAGAAGAAGCGATCAATGTCTTCAAGAAGCTGATCTTCAAGGACAATGTCCTGATGGTCTTCGGCCCGACGCTGTCGAACTCGGCCCAGGCCGCCGACCCGATCGCCCAGGCTGCCAAGACGGTCGCCTTCGGCACGTCCAACACCGCTGACGGCATCACGTCCATCGGCAACTACGTGTTCCGCAACTCGGTCACCGAAGCCGACGTGCTGCCGGCCACCATCTCCACCGTCAAGGCCAAGACCGGCCTGAAGAACGTGGCGGTGCTCTACGGCAACGACGACGTCTTCACCAAGAGCGGCTACGACAACTTCAAGAAGGCCCTGGAAGACCAGAAGATCCCGGTCACCACCACGGAAACCTTCGCCAAGGGCGACGTCGACTTCAAGGCCCAGCTGACCAAGATCAAGGGCACCAACCCCGACGCCATCGTGCTGTCCGCACTCTTGGCCGAAGGCGCCCCGATCATGGTGCAGGCTCGCCAGCTGGGCATCAACGTGCCCGTCATCGGCGGCAACGGCATGAACTCGGTCAAGATTTTCGACCTGGCCCCCGGCGGCGCGTCGAACAATCTCTGGATCGGCAGCCCGTGGTCGATCGAGAACAAGGCCCCCGAGAACGTCAAGTTCATCGATGCCTACAAGGCCAAGTTCAACGGCTCGCCCGACCAGTTCGCCGCCCAGTCCTACGACGCCATGTACATCGTGGCCCAGGGCCTGAAGAACACCAAGCTCACCGGCGAACTCGCCAAGGACCGCGCTGCCCTGCGCGACGCCTTGCCCGCCGTGACGTGGACCGGCGCCACCGGCGCCTTCAAGTTCCGTCAAGCCACCGACCGTGCCGGCAAGCCCGCCGGCTACGACGCCGACCAGGCGCCGATCGTCAGCGTGACCAAAGACGGCAAGTACGTCATCGAGAAGTAAGCGCTACGCATCCCCGCGCGGGGGGATGCGCCTTGCGGACGGCCCGGCCGTCCGCAGGGCGCTTTTGATTTGGAAAGTCCCATCATGTTCGAACAACAATTCGTCAATGCCTTGTCGCTGGGCTGTGTGTATGCACTGTTCGCGCTGGGCTTCACGCTGATCTTCGGCGTGCTCGGGGTGATCAACCTGGCGCATGGCGCCGTGTTCATGGTTGGCGCCTACGCGGCACTGTTCGTCGTCCAGCAATTCGGCCTGCCCCTGTGGGCGGCGCTGATGGTCGCCTTTTTCGTGGCCGGCTTTACCGGGGTCATCATCGACTACCTGGTGCTCAAGCCGCTGCGCAAGCGCAACGCGCCCCACTTGATTCCCATGATCGCCACGATTGGCGTGGGCATCATCCTGAACAACGGCGCCCAGAGCATCTTCGGCGCCAGCAACCTGCGCTTCCCGCACGGCACCGTGCCTGAAGACGTCATCGAAATCGCCGGGTTGCATCTGACCGTCATCGAACTGGGCATCATCTTCCTGTCGTTCGCGCTGATGGCCGTGCTGATGTTCGTCATGCGCCGCACGCAGTTCGGCCGCGCCCTGCGCGCCATCGCCGAATCGCCCAAGGCCGCCTGGCTGCTGGGGATCAACGTCGAAAAGCTGTTCGTCACGACCTCGTTCGCCGCCGCCGCCCTGGGGGGCGTTGCCGGCGTGCTGATCGGCCTGTACTCGAACGCGCTGTTCCCGCTGATGGGCCAGCCGATGCTGCACAAGGGCATCGCGGTCATCATCCTGGGCGGCATGGGCGACATTCGCGGCGCCATGCTGGGCGGTCTCTTCCTGGGGTTCGCGGAAGTGCTGTCGGTGGCCTACATCGGCTCCACCATGCGCGATGCGGTGGCTTTCGGCCTGCTGTTCCTGATCCTGCTGGTGCGCCCGCAAGGTCTGTTCGGCAAAGTGGTTCAACGCAAGGCTTAAAGAATGAGCGGATTCGAAAACTTCTGGGCCATCTACGGCAACCTGGTGCTCACGCTGGGCACCAACGCCTTGCTGGCCCTCTCCATCTGGCTGACGCTGGCCTGCGGCATGCTGGCCATGGCCAACGCCGCCTTCATGGGCATCGGGGCGTACACCGCCGCGCTGCTCACCATGAACTACGACGTCTCGTTCCCGGTCGCGATCGCCGGCGGCATGGCGGCGCCCGCCCTGGTGGCGGCGCTGATCGGCCTGCCGACCTTGCGCCTGTCGGGGGTCTACCTGGCCATGGCCACGCTGGGCTTTGGCGAAGTCGTGCGCGTGACCATCCTGAACACCGAGTCCCTCACCGGCGGCGCGCTGGGCCTTAACGGCATCCCGCAACTGACGCAGTGGTGGCACGTGGTGCTGGCGGTCGTCATCGTCCTGTTCGTGCTGTGGCGTGTCCGCGCCTCCAAGATCGGTCGCTCGTTCGACGCCATTCGCGGCGACGAAACGGCAGCCGGCCTGATGGGCATCGACGTGCGCGCCAACAAGATGCTGGCCTTCGTGGCCGGCGCGATGATCGCGGGCCTGGCCGGCGCCTTGAATGCGCACCTGACCTTCTTCATCGGCCCTAACGAATACGGTTTTGATCGTGGCGTTGAAATCCTGACCATGGCCATCCTGGGCGGTATCGGCGGCTTGGCCGGTCCCGTGCTGGGCAGTTTCATCATTACCGTGCTGCCTGAATTGCTGCGCGGTTTTGCGGATTTGCGCTTGATCGCGAACGGAGTGATCCTGGTGGTGATTGTGTTGTTCCTGCCGCAAGGCATCTGGGATCCGGCGCGCTTCAAGCGCTGGATGCGTCAAGGCCGCCAAGGAGGCAAGCGCCATGCTTGAACTTTCCTCCGTCTCCAAGAGCTTTGGCGGCCTGCATGTGCTGCATGACGTCAGCCTGTCCGTGCCCGAAGGCTCCATCTTCGGCCTGATCGGCCCGAACGGTGCCGGCAAGACCACGGTGTTCAACCTGATTACCGGGCTGCTGCCGCCCAGCGGCGGCACCATCACGTTCAACGGCGAAAGCGTTCTGAACAAGAAGCCGCATGCCATTACGCGCATGGGCATCGCCCGTACCTTCCAGAACATCCGTCTTTTCAAGGAAATGACGCTGCTGGAAAACGTGGTGGTGGGCGCCTACCGCCACATGAACTACGGTTTCCCCAGCCTGCTGCTGGGCCTGCCGGGGTTCCGCGAGCACGAAAAGCGCGCCCGCGAGCGCGCCCACGAGCTCCTGACCTGGATGCGCCTGGACCACAAGGCCAACGACCTGGCCGACAACCTGTCCTATGGCGAGCAGCGCCGCCTGGAGCTGGCGCGCGCGCTGGCCACCGAGCCCAAGCTGCTCCTGCTGGACGAACCCGTGGCGGGCATGAACACCGGCGAACGCGCCGAGCTCATGCGCGAAATCCTGGCCATTCGCGACCGCGGCTACACCATCCTCATGATCGAGCACGACATGCGCTTCGTCATGGGGCTGTGCGAGCGCATCGCGGTGCTCAACTTCGGCAAGATCATCGCCTGCGGCGGACCTGAAGAGATCCGCAACAACGAGCAGGTCATCGAGGCCTACCTGGGCCGCGAAGACGAAGACGACACCGAACAAGCGGAGGCCGCAAAATGAGCAGCGCCATGCTGGAAGTCCGCGGACTCGAGGTCAACTACGGCCACATCGAAGCTGTCCGCGGCATCGACCTGGACCTGGAAGCCAAGGAAATCACCGCCCTGGTCGGCGCCAACGGCGCCGGCAAGTCGACCACGCTGCTGGCGTTGTCGGGCCTGTTGCCCAAGGCGCGCGGCAAGATCCTCTTCGAAGGCGAAGACATCACCAACCTGGCGCCGCACCAACTGGTTGCACGCGGTATCGTCCAGGTGCCCGAAGGCCGGGCCATCCTCACCACCATGACCGTGCTGGAAAACCTCGAGCTGGGCGCCTACCGCCGCGGCTTGAAGAACGTCGGCAACGATCTGGAATACGTGTTCAACCTGTTCCCGCGCCTGAAAGAACGCATCACCGGCATCGCCGGCAACCTGTCAGGCGGCGAACAGCAGATGCTGGCGATCGGCCGGGCCTTGATGGCCAAGCCACGCCTGTTGCTGCTGGACGAGCCGTCGATGGGCCTGGCGCCCATCGTGGTGCAGGAAATCTTCCGCTCGCTGCGCGCCATCAATGCCGACGGCCTGACCCTGTTCCTGGTCGAACAGAACGTGCGCCAGGCGCTGAAGATCGCCCAGCACGGTTACGTACTGGAAAACGGTGCCATGGCGCTGGCCGGCACCGGCCGCGGCCTGCTCGGTCACCCGCGCGTCCTGGAAGCCTACCTGGGCGCCTGACCCGGGCCTCGGGAAAAGGGGGCATGAGACGGGGCCGCCATGGCTCCTCTCGTGTCCCTTTTTATTTACGCAACAGCCGTTCCCTGGGGCGCGGGCGTCTCCCAGCCTGGATCACTGGCCACGTGCCCACTTTTTGAGCATCCGTGGTAGAATTTCAGGCTTTCCCTCATTTTGACCATTGCACGGGCGGGTAATAACGCTTAGGCGGGACGTCGATATGGGTGCGACAAGTTCGGGTTCGACTCGGATTTTTTGCGGCCTAGTTGGGGAAAAAAGCCTGGCCGGATAGTCCTGCCAGATACCATTTTTATCTAGGAACCATCATGAAGACCTTTGTGGCCAAGCCGCATGAAGTCCAACGTGACTGGTTTGTGATCGACGCCAAGGGCAAAGTCCTCGGTCGTGTGGCCAGCGAAGTCGCACGTCGTCTGCGTGGCAAGCACAAACCTGAATTCACGCCGCACGTTGATACGGGCGATTACATCGTCATCATCAACGCTTCCGATATCGTCGTTACCGGTACCAAGGCGAAGGACAAGAAGTACTTCCGCCACACCACGTACCCGGGCGGTATCCGCGAAACGAACTTCGAGAAAATGCAAGAGCGTTTTCCCGGTCGCGCCATTCAGAAGGCCGTCAAGGGCATGCTGCCCAAGGGTCCTCTGGGCTACGCCATGATCAAGAAGCTGAAGGTCTATGCTGGTGCCGAGCACCCGCACACCGCCCAGCAGCCCAAGACGCTGGATATCTAAGGAAACGCCATGATCGGTAACTGGAATTACGGAACCGGCCGTCGCAAAACTTCGGTGGCTCGCGTTTTCATCAAGAAGGGCACCGGCAAGATCGTCGTCAACGGCAAGCCCGTCGACGAGTTCTTCGCTCGTGAAACCGGCCGCATGGTCGTGCGCCAGCCGCTGGAACTGACCGGCCACCTGGAATCGTTCGACATCAAGGTCAACGTGCACGGCGGCGGTGAAACCGGCCAGGCCGGCGCAGTTCGTCACGGCATCACGCGTGCCCTGATCGACTACGACGCGACCCTGAAGCCCGCACTGTCGCAAGCTGGTTTTGTGACCCGCGATGCCCGCGAAGTCGAACGCAAGAAGGTCGGCTTCCGCAAGGCACGTCGTCGCAAGCAGTTCAGCAAGCGTTAATCGCTGCGAAAAAAGCCCGCTTTCGAGCGGGCTTTTTTTTATCCGGCAATTTCATTCTGCGGCAACTACGCCGTTGACGCTTTCGCGCTTAGATTTATACGATGTTCATCAGCGATCATCGTTGAGAGCGTCATGAAAATCTTTCGGGAAGGCGCTAGGGGTAGTGTGGTCTGCCATGGTTGCATCGCACTGGTGACGACAACATTTCTGTACCGCGATGTGCCGTTTAGCGATGGCTCCGGGTTGGCAAGGAATATCCTGGTTGGCGTATGCGACTGCTGCGGGCGTACAGCGTCGCTTCCCGCACGATCCACGTTCGTCAACAGCAAGGCGACGCCCTGCGCCGGATGGAGGGCAGTACGGCGCTCAACACGACAGACCTGAGCAAGTCCGTCGTCCTGGATATCCAGGGCAAGGTGTTGTACCGGTCCAGACCGGGCCTGATGGAAGAGTTGAGAGTCCTATCTGCCATTTCGGCGTGATCAGGCAGCACGGGGGCCCACGGGTCCCGATTATTCGAGCGCGGAACTCCGCGTTCTTCGCACGGTCGGACGTTACTTGGCGATTGCGTTGTCTCACGAGGCCCCGACGCAGTCTAGTATTCTCCGAGCGATACAATCCATTTTCGTTCTACGAAGAGTTCATACCTATCATGGCCCAAGCATCGAACACCCGTATCAAGGTTGGCATCGTCGGCGGCACCGGTTATACCGGCGTCGAACTGCTGCGTCTGTTGTCGCAACATCCCGACGTGGAACTGACCGCCATCACCTCCCGCAAGGAAGACGGGCTGCCGGTGGCCGACATGTATCCGAACCTGCGCGGCCGCGTGAAGATCGCGTTTTCCGCGCCTGAAAAAGCCACGCTGACCGACTGCGACGTGGTGTTCTTCGCCACGCCCCACGGCGTGGCCATGGCCCAGGCGCAGGAACTCATCGCCGCCGGCACCCGCGTCATCGACCTGGCCGCCGACTTCCGCCTGCAGGACATCCCCACGTTCGAGCGCTGGTACAAGATTCCCCACACCTGCCCGGACATCCTGGCCGAATCCGAGTACGGCCTGGTCGAGCTGAACCGCGAAGCCATCTCCAAGGCGCGCGTCATCGGCAACCCCGGCTGCTACCCCACCACCGTGCTGCTGGGTCTCGCCCCGCTGCTCGAAGGCGGCAAGCAACTGGTCGATGCGCAAACCCTGATCGCCGACTGCAAGTCGGGCGTCTCGGGCGCCGGGCGCAAAGCCGAAGTCAGCTCGCTGTTCTCTGAAGCGTCCGACAACTTCAAGGCCTATGGCGTGGCCGGCCATCGCCACCACCCCGAAATCGTTGCCCAGCTCGAGAAAATCTCGGGCGGCAAGGTTGGCCTGACCTTTGTGCCGCACCTGGTGCCGATGATCCGCGGCATGTTCTCGACCATCTACGCCCGCATCCTGCCGGAGGCCCGCGATACCGACTTCCAGGCACTGTTCGAAGCGCGCTACGCCGACGAAGCCTTCGTTGACGTCATGCCGGCCGGCAGCCTGCCTGAAACGCGGTCGGTGCGTGCCTCGAACAACCTGCGCATTGCCCTGTCGCGCCCGGGCGGCGGCGACCAGCTCATCATCATGGTCGTGCAGGACAACCTCGTGAAGGGCGCGGCCGGCCAGGCCGTGCAGAACATGAACCTGATGTTCGGCATCGCCGAAACCACGGGCCTGGACCAGGTCGCGATCCTGCCGTGATGCCTTGCCGGGCCGGCGGCTAGCCGCCGGCCCGCTCCTCATGTCCCACGAAACGTCCGCACCCCCTAGATCTTCCCGTGCCGGTTCCGGCCTGCGCGTCGCGGCCGGCTTGGTGGCGGGCGTCGTGCTGGGCGTGGTGGCGGGCTACTTCTACGCCCGCGGCCTGTACCAGCCCAAGGACGCGGTGGTGCTCAGCGCCGAGCAGGTCGAGGCGCGCGACGAGGCCATGCGCCAGCAGGCGGTGCAATTGCGCTACATCCGTGGCCAGCTCGACACCGCCGACGGCGAACTGGTCATCGAGCGGTCCGCCCGCCAGGAACTCGAAACCCAGCTGCACGCTGCTCAGGCCGAAGTCGGCCGGGTGCGCGACCAGCTGGCTTTCTACGAGCAATTGCTGCCCCCGGGCCCCGAAGGTTCGGTGGATATCCGCGGCGCCCAGATCGAGCGCGATGGCGCCGGCCTGCGCTACAAGGTGCTGCTGATGCGCAGCGGTCGCAATGGCGCGGCTGCGTTTGCCGGCACGCTCCGCTTCCAGGCAACGGGTACGCTCAAGGGCGAAACCGTCACGGTTGATCTGTCCCCGATGCAGGTCAAGGCCGAAAGCGGCCCCGTGCCCGCCACCGGCGAAACCACCACTGCAGCGTCCCTGGCGCTGCAGTTCGACCAATACCAGCGCAGCCAGGGAATGCTGGCCGTGCCCGAGGGATTTGTCCCCGAAAGCGTGACCATCAGCGTCCTTGAAGGCGACACCGTCCGCGCCTCGCGCAGTGTCAAGCTTGAACTTTGAGTCTGGGCAACGGCTGCGCTATAGTGGATGTATACGAGCGGCGAGGCCGCTCACCGGAATACGGCCGAACCGGCCAGGAGTGAATCATGAATGCAGTGACCGAAACCGTCGACCTGCAGGCCGCCCCGCCTGCTCCCCTGGTGTTCACCGACTCGGCTGCCGCCAAGGTCAAGGACCTGCTGGCCGAAGAAGGCAACCCCGAATTGAAGCTGCGCGTCTTCGTGCAGGGCGGGGGCTGTTCGGGTTTCCAGTACGGTTTCACGTTTGACGAAGTCGTCAACGAAGACGACACCGTGCTGGACAAGGCTGGCGTGCAATTGCTGGTCGACCCGATGAGCTTCCAGTACCTGGTGGGCGCCGAGATTGACTACAAGGAAGACCTGGAAGGCGCCCAGTTCGTCATCCGCAATCCCAACGCCAGCACCACCTGCGGCTGCGGTTCGTCGTTCTCGGTGTAAGCCGGTAGCGATGGCGTCGGGCCCGCGCTGTCGGGCCGCCGCGATGCCGGGTGCTTGTGCCCGTGCGATAAAAAAGCCCTTCGGCATACCGAAGGGCTTTTTGTTTGGGCAATTGGTTTGGGCCGATTTTCCAGGTGGGGCTATCCCAGGCCTTGGGTTGCCGCCCGGGCCCGTTCGCTTGCGCGCTGCGCGCCCGGGCCGTCAGGCCGGGTACAGCGCGCCCAGGCGGCGCGGACCGCGTGCGCCCGTGACCTCGGGCACGCCAGCCGGCTTGCCCATCAGGAACGCCTGCGCCAGCCAGGCAAAGGCCAGCGCCTCGACCTGCTGCGCCGGCACGCCCAGGGCGTCGGTCGCTTGCACCGGGCGTTGCAGGCAATACGCCAACTCACGCATCAAGCCGGTGTTGTGCGCGCCGCCGCCGCAGACGTAGACCTCGCGGGTATCGGCCGCGGCCGCATCGATGGCATTGGCGACCGTGCGAGCCGTCAGCCGTTGCAGCGTCGCCTGCACGTCTTGCGCAGCGGGGGCAGGGCCGTCATAGGCGGCCAGCCTGTCGTCCAGCCAACGTAGATTGAAGAGGTCGCGGCCGGTCGATTTGGGCGGCGGCAAGGCGAACCAGGGTTCGCTGGCGATCAATTGTTCAAGCAAGGGCGCCAGCACCTGGCCCGTGGCGGCCCAGCGGCCGTCCTTGTCGTAGGCCTGGCCCAGGTGGCGCTGGCACCAGGCATCCAGGAACACGTTGGCGGGCCCGGTATCGAAGCCGCGGGGCGGCTGGCCCGGGTTCAGCAGGGTCACGTTGGCGATGCCGCCCAGGTTCAGCACCGCGCGGCCCTGCGTGGCGCCGAAGATGGCCGCGTGGAAGGGCGGTACCAGTGGTGCGCCCTGGCCGCCGGCGGCCACGTCGCGGCTGCGAAAGTCCGCGATCACGTCGATGCCCGTCAGTTCGGCCAGAAGGGCGGGCGCGTTCAACTGCAGCGTATAGCCGCTGTCGGGCCGGTGGCGCACGGTCTGTCCATGGGCGCCGATGGCGGCGATGTCCTGTGCTTGCAAGCCGGATTGCGCGAGCAGGTCGGTCACGGCCTGCGCGTACAGGCGCGCCAGTGCGTTGGCGGCCAGCGCGGCGCGGGCCAGCTCGTCGTCGCCGGGCAGGTTCAGTGCCAGCAGTTCGGCGCGCAGGGCGGCAGGCATGGGCAGGCTGACGCTGGCCAGCACCTGCGGCGGCTGGCCGTCGGGCAGGCGAACCAGCACGCCATCGACACCATCGACACTGGTGCCAGACATCAATCCGATGTAGAGCTGGGTGTTTGTGGAAGCAGTCATGAGTAGGTCCGCCTGAGTAAAAAACGGCCCGGCATCGAGATGCGCGGGCCGCCTTGCGGGTGCGTCATGCGGACGGGGCTGCCTAGCGGCTGGCCACGTTCGTCAGCGCGTCGGGCAGGGTCTGCTGGAACTCGGTCAGCAGCTGGATCTGCTGCTTGTACGGGCCCACGGCCTGGTTGAACGCGCGGATTTCGGCAGGCTCGAGGGCGCGGGCGACCGGCAGGTCCACCGACAACGGGTCGATGGGCTGGTTGTCGACACGGAATTCGTAGTGCAGGTGCGGGCCGGTGGCCCAGCCGGTGGCGCCAACGTAACCCAGCAACTGGCCCTGGGAGATCTTGGTGCCCTTGGTGATGCCCTCGGCGATGCGGCTCTGGTGCGCGTACAGCGTCGAATACTTGCCGTAGTGCTTGACGATGACCACGTTGCCGTAGCCGTTCTGCCAGCCGGAGAATTCCACCGTGCCGTCGGCCGTGGAGTGGATCGGCGTGCCCGAGGGGGCCGCGTAGTCCACGCCCTTGTGTCCCGTCCACGTCTTGTGGATGGGGTGCATGCGCATGCCAAAGGTGGAGCTGATGCGGCTGAACTTCAGGGCGGTGCGCAGGAACGCGCCGCGCAGGCTGGTGCCGTCGAAGTCGTAGTACGAGCCGGTCTTGTTGTCGGCGCTGAACCAGACGGCGGTGTGGGTCTTGCCGCCGTTGATGAATTCCAGGGCCAGCACGCGGCCGGCGCCGGCGTAGCGGCCGTCGTGCGAGCGCACTTCGTAGACCACGCGGAACTGGTCGCCCTGGCGCAGGTCGCGCAGGAAGTCGATCTTGGAACTGAGGATGTCGGCCATCTGCATGGTGACCGAATCCGGGATGCCGGCGGCATCGGTGGCGCCGAACAGCGACGAACGGATCGTGCCCACGGCGACGCGGGTCTGGCGATCGGTGTTCTCGGTGATTTCTTCGGCCTTGTAGCCGTCGCCGGTGCGCGCCACGTGCAGCATGCGGGTGACGACCTGGCCGTCAGCCTCGTTGCCGGGGGTGTGGATGTAGCGCAGCCAGATCAGGTTGCCTTCCGCATCGGTCGCGGCCTGCACGGAACGGCCCGGGTACAGCTTGTAGATGCTGCGCGCGCTGGCGTCGTGGGTCAGGAAGGTTTGCAGATCGGGCGAATCGAGTTCCAGGCGTTGCAGCACGGCGGCCAGCGTGTCACCCGCACGGATGCGGGTTTCGCTGATGTACGGCGCGGCGCTGGGCGTGCTGACTTCGACCTGTTCGGTGGTCAGTGGCAGAACGCTCTGGATGATGCGGGACGGGGGGATTTCGCTGCGGTCGGGTTGCTGCACCATGCCCAGGGCGGCGGCGCCGGCAAACAGGCCGATGGCGGTGACAAGGAGAGTGCGGCGGAAAAGTCCCGAGCGGTGGGGCTTGGGCTCGACGGGCGCAAACACGGCAGCAACTTTGCGCTTGATGCTACTCGCCAGGTCGTGGAGGCCACGATTCATCGTGAAGATACCCTCTCAGGTGGCTTGAGCTCGCAGGGTGCGTGACACGAACGGCCCTCGCGCGCCACGGTTTCCGGGGCAAGGGCTGGCGCGGGGCGCAACTTGTGAACAAACGGGTGGTAGACCGGAGCACAACTGCGTATATATGACAGTTGCGTATGATTAGGGCGGTATCCTAGCTGATTCGGCTAGAATTTTCGATAGTTTTCGTCACTTTTTACACCTTTTTATCGGCTGAAGCCGTCGCGGCGCCCCAAAAATGTCTCCCTCCGAAGCCCCCATTACCCCTGAAGTCGAAGCCGATCTGCGTATTGCCAAACGCGGATGCGATGAGCTGCTGGTCGAATCCGAATTCGCCCGCAAGCTGGCCCGAAGCCGCGCCACCGGCGTGCCGCTGCGCATCAAGCTGGGGCTGGATCCGACGGCACCGGACATCCACCTGGGCCACACCGTGGTGCTCAACAAGATGCGCCAGTTGCAGGACCTGGGTCACGAGGTCATCTTCCTGATCGGGGACTTCACCTCGACCATCGGCGATCCCAGCGGCCGCAACAGCACCCGGCCGCCCCTGACCCGCGAGCAGATCGAGGCCAACGCCAAGACCTACTATGCGCAGGCCAGCCTGGTGCTGGACCCGGCCCGCACCGAGATCCGTTACAACTCCGAGTGGTGCGATCCGCTGGGCGCGCGCGGCATGATCCAGCTGGCCTCGCGCTATACGGTGGCCCGCATGATGGAGCGCGAGGACTTCACCAAGCGTTTCAAGGGTGGCATCCCGATCTCGGTGCACGAATTCCTGTATCCGCTGATGCAGGGCTATGACTCGGTGGCGCTGAAGTCCGATCTGGAGCTGGGGGGCACCGATCAGAAGTTCAACCTGCTGGTCGGCCGCGAGCTGCAGAAGGAATATGGGCAAGAGCCGCAGTGCATCCTGACGATGCCGCTGCTGGTGGGCACCGACGGCGTCGAGAAGATGTCCAAGTCCAAGGGCAACTACATCGGCATCTCGGAGGCGCCGGACTCGATGTTCGGCAAGCTGATGTCGATTTCCGACACGCTGATGTGGCGCTATTTCGAGCTGCTGTCGTTCCGGTCGCTGGAAGACATTGCGGCGCTCAGGCAGTCGATCGACGAAGGCCGCAATCCGCGCGACGCCAAGGTCATGCTGGCCCAGGAAATCATCACGCGCTTCCATTCGGCCAAGGCGGCCGAAGACGCCCTGGCGTCGTTCGAGGCGCGGTTCCGCGACGGCGCCATTCCGGAAGACATGCCCGAGGTGACCCTGGGCGGCGCGCCGGTCGGCATCCTGAAGCTGCTGCGCGAGGCCGGCCTGGTGGCGTCCGGGTCGGAAGCCCAGCGCAACGTCGAACAAGGCGGCGTGCGGGTCAACGGCGACCGGGTGGAAGACAAATCGTTGCAGCTGCCGGCGGGCACCTACGTGGTGCAGGTGGGCAAGCGCAAATTCGCGCGTGTAACCGTGAATGCATGATTGCGAGTTTTGTGAACCCATCATCGCAAAGTTTTTGATACGCTGGAGGCATGGTCAGGGGCAGGGACGCCTTTGCGGCACTTCAAGGAGCACGACATGAAACTCTCGAGTTTGTCTTTTTCCGATAACGAGTCGATTCCGGAGCGCTATGCCTTCGGCAAGATCGATGCGCAATCGCACGTCGCGCTGGCAGACAACTACAACCCGCAGTTTTCCTGGGACGACGTCCCGGCGGGGACGCAGTCGTTCGCCCTGATCTGCCACGATCCGGACGTGCCGTCCAAGCCCGACGACGTCAACCAGGAAGGCCGCGAGGTGCCGGCCGACCTGCCGCGGGTGGATTTCTTCCACTGGGTGCTGGTGGACCTGTCCGCCGACATGCGCGAAATCGAAGAGGGCACCTTTTCCAACGGCATCACGCCGCGTGGCAAGGGCGGCCCGCTGGCGCCGCTGGATGCCCGCCAGGGCATCAACTCGTATTCGTCCTGGTTCGCCAACGACCACGACATGAGCGGCGACTATTTCGGCTACGACGGCCCGTGCCCGCCCTGGAACGACGCGCTGGTGCACCGCTACGTGTTCACGCTGTACGCGCTGGACGTGCATACGCTGAACCTGCAGGGCGCCTTCACGGGTGAAGATGCGCTGCGGGCCCTGCAGAAGCACGTGCTGGCCCAGGCGTCGGTGACGGGTACCTACACGCTCAATCCGAAGCTGGCACCCAAGCAGATCGGTGCGACGTCGGCGTCCTGATCGTCGCCGGGCGTGAAAAAGGGCCGCTTTGATGCGGCCCTTTTTATTGGGTGACGGCAGGCGTGTCCATCAGCCGGTCGCGCGTTTCAAGCGCAGCAGCGCTACGCCGAAGGCGACGAACACCGATCCCACCGCGCGGTTGATCCACAGCACGGCGCGCGGTTGCTGGAAGAGGCGCCGGGCGCGCCGCGCCAGGAGGCCGTAGGCCAGCAGCGAGGGCAGCGACATGCCCATGAAGATGCCGGTCAGGATGAAGAACTGCGGCAGCAGCGGTTCGGCGGCGTTCAGGAATTGCGGGAACAGCGCCGTGAAGAACAGGATGGGCTTGGGATTCAGGCCTGCCACGAAGGTGGCTTCCAGGTAGAGCGCCCAGGCGCCGCGAGGTGCGCGCCCCTGGGTGTCGGGTGGCGGTGCGGCCACGCTGCTTTTGCCCAGCAGGTGCCGCAGGCCCAGGTAGATCAGGTAGGCGGCGCCGGCGATCTTGAGCGCCGCGAACAGCAGCGCCGACGATTGCAGCACCACGCCCAGGCCCAGCATGGCGGCGGCCGACAGCAGGAACAGGCCGGTGACATTGCCCAGCGACGACGGCAGCACGGCGCGCAGGCCGCCGGCCGCGCCGTTGCGCATGGCCAGGATGCTGGCGGGGCCGGGGGTGACGACGCTGACGGCGGCGACCAGGGTGTAGGCGATCAAGGTCTGGGTTTGCATGAAAGTTTCTCAAGTCGGGTTGAGCCCGTTTTCCGGCGGCGGGGGAATGGCCGGAATTTCGCGCCCTTGCCGGGAATTTTGCCGTCATTCGGGGCATTTTGGCGACAAGGGAATTGGCGTGACGCGGTAAACTATTCGTCATTATCCGGGTTTACCCGCCCGGGCGCAGTTTCCCCCTCTCTTACCCGCTTCAGGAACCTCCCGTCATGTTTGACCGCAACCTCACCCTCTCCAAGGCTGACCCGGACGTCTGGGCCGCCATCCAGAAGGAAGACGTACGCCAAGAGCAGCACATCGAGCTGATCGCCTCGGAAAACTACGCCAGCCCGGCCGTCATGGAAGCCCAGGGCACGCAGCTCACGAACAAGTACGCCGAAGGTTATCCGGGCAAGCGCTACTACGGCGGTTGCGAATACGTCGACGTGGTCGAGCAACTGGCCATCGACCGCCTGAAGCAGATTTTCGGCGCCGAAGCCGCCAACGTGCAGCCCAACTCGGGCTCGCAGGCCAACCAGGGCGTGTACATGGCCGTCCTGAAGCCGGGCGACACCGTGCTGGGCATGAGCCTGGCCGAAGGCGGCCACCTGACCCACGGCGCGTCGGTCAACGCTTCGGGCAAGCTGTACAACTTCATCTCGTATGGCCTGGACGAAAACGAAGTCCTGAACTACGCCCAGGTCGAGCAACTGGCCCGCGAACACAAGCCCAAGCTGATCGTGGCCGGCGCGTCCGCCTACGCCCTGCACATCGACTTCGAACGCATGGCCCGCATCGCCCATGAAAACGGCGCGCTGTTCATGGTCGACATCGCCCACTACGCCGGCCTGGTGGCGGGCGGCGCCTACCCCAACCCGGTGCCGCATGCCGACTTCGTCACCTCGACCACGCACAAGTCGCTGCGCGGCCCGCGCGGCGGCGTCATCATGATGAAGGCCGAGTTCGAAAAGGTCGTCAACTCGGCGATCTTCCCCGGCATCCAGGGCGGTCCGCTGATGCACGTCATCGCCGGCAAGGCCGTGGCCTTCAAGGAAGCGCTGGAACCCGAATTCAAGGCTTACGCCCAGCAAGTGGTCAAGAACGCCAAGGTGCTGGCCGATACGCTGGTCAAGCGTGGCCTGCGCATCGTGTCGGGCCGCACCGAAAGCCACGTCATGCTGGTGGACCTGCGTTCCAAGGGCATCACGGGCAAGGAAGCCGAAGCGGTGCTGGGCCAGGCCCACATCACGGTCAACAAGAACGCCATTCCGAACGATCCGGAAAAGCCCTTCGTGACCAGTGGCATCCGCCTGGGCACCCCGGCCATGACCACCCGCGGCTTCACCGAAGCCGAAGCGGAACTGACCGCCAACCTGATCGCCGACGTGCTGGACAACCCGCGTGACGAGGCCAACATCGCCGCCGTTCGCGCCCGCGTCAACGAGCTGACCTCGCGCCTGCCGGTCTACGGCAAGAAGTAAGACGGCCGCTGGCGGCGTCAGCCGCCCAGCCTGCGAAAAGGACGGCTCCGCAAGGGCCGTCCTTTTGTTTGTTTCATCGTTACAATGTCGACGAATTATTGCCTTTCCGTGTTTTCAGGGATCACACATGCGGTGTCCATTTTGCGGCAATTCCGAAACGCAGGTCGTCGACAGCCGTGTCTCGGAAGAGGGCGACGCCATCCGCCGCCGGCGCCGCTGCCAGTCCTGTGACAAGCGATTCACCACGTACGAGCGGGTGGAACTTGCCCTGCCGTCCGTCGTCAAGCGCAACGGCAGCCGCAGCGAGTACGATCCGGCCAAGCTGCGCGCCAGCCTGAGCCTGGCGCTGCGCAAGCGGCCGGTCAGCACCGAAGACGTGGACGGGGCCGTGGCCCGCATCGAAGAACAGCTGTTGGCCAGCGGCCTGCGGGAAGTGCCGTCCGAGCACATCGGCGAACTGGTCATGAACGAGCTGCGCAAGCTCGACAAGGTGGCCTATGTGCGGTTCGCATCGGTCTACAAGAGCTTCGAAGACATCGGCGAATTCGTCGAGGCCATCCGCGAAATGCAGGGGCCGCTGCTGCCGGGCAAGCTGCGCAAGGAATAACGCCGCGCGCAATGACGGCGCAGGAATGACGGCGAACGCCGTTTACCGCGGTTCCGCCCGCGCCATGCTTGGCGTCTGCGGCTGGAAGCGGCGCCACACGCGGCGCAGGTGCTGGGCCGAACCGAAGCCCGACTTTTCCGCCACCAATTCCAGGTTCAAGCGCGTTTCGCGCAGCATGTCGCGCGCCAGCGCGACGCGGATCTGATACAGATAGTCCATGGGCGTGCAGCCCGCGTGCTCGCGGAACAGCCGCGTCAGGTGCCGCGCGCTGGTGTGGGCCTGCTCGGCCAGCGATTGCGCCGACCAGTCCGCGGCCGGGTTGCGTACCACGGCGTCCTGGACGCGATGCACGCCGGGATGCATGTGATTGCGATGTTCCAGCCACGGCGACAGCGCCGAATCGGTGCCGGCGCGGCGCTGGTAGACCACCATGTCGCGCGCCACCTCGCTGGCCACGCGCGGCCCGCAATGGCGCGACACCATGTGCAGCGCCAGGTCGATGCCGGCGGTGATGCCGGCGCTGCTGACCAGGTTGCCGTCTTCGACGAAGATGCGGTTGTCGTGCAGCCGGGCCGTCGGGTCCATGGCGGCAAGCTGGGCCAGGCAGCTATGGTGCGTGGTGCATTCGCGTTGGCGGGTGAGGCCGGCCGCGGCGGCGAATAAGGCGCCGGCGCAGACGGTCATCAGCGTGAAGCCGTCGGCCGGATGCCGTACCGCCAGCCACTCGATGATGCGGCGCGCCTCGGGTTCGTCCAGGCGGGTGGGCTTGCCCACGACGCCCGAGACGATCACCAGCGCCTCGGGCGGCAATTGGTCGGGCAGCGGCTGGATGCGCGCCAGGTGCAGGCCGGGAATGCCGCTTTCGATTTCCGTGGACGGGCCGCAGAAATGCTGCGTGAACGCGTCGGGGCACAGCTTGTTGGCCACGCGAAAGGCCTCGGCCGGGCCCGCCACGTCCAGCAGCACGATGCCCCGGGGCAGTATGAAGTGCACGGGAATCATCGGGGGCGTCCTGTCCTGGTGGGTCCGGTCAGGCGCTGGCGAAGGCGTCGGCGGCGCGCGCGATGCGGGCAAAGCGCCCTTGCAGCACGAGTTCGGTGCGGTCGCGAATTTCCGCCGAGGTGTAGTGCTGGCCCGACGGGCTCTGCATGGCAAACGTCAGAGTGGCGTCGGTCGGGAACACGACCTTGTAGCCGGCGTCGCTGGCATGCCGGGTGGTGGTTTCGCAGCACTGTTCGGTGCGGATGCCGCTGACGATCACGCCTTCGATGCCGTTCGCGGCCAGCCAGTCGTGCAACGTCGAACCGTCGGCGGCCTTGCCGTACAGCGAGGAATGCACCGTCTTGTGGAACACCGCGTCGGGCGAAATGCGGATTTCGTCCAGGGTCCTGACGTGGCCGGACGCCAGGGAAAACGGATTGGCGGGGTCGTTGGCGGCGCTGATGTGGAACACCTGCAGCACCGGAATGCCGCGCGCCGCGGCCGAATCGATCAGGCCCTGGAGCTGCGAGACAAACGCGGGGTATTCGGACTCGTCCCAAAACGGACGCTGCCGGAAGGAATCCTGGACGTCGATGACTATCAGTGCTTGTTTCATGGTTCCGGGCTCCGTGCCGTGGAATTTCAAGGGGTATGGCAGGCATTGTCGCCCTGGCATGCCCCTTGGGCGAGGCCGGCTCCAGACCAGCATCGGCCCGAAACGGACATGCTGGCCGGGCCCTGTCGAAGATCATAGCGCGGCACGGAGCGCAAGGCCCGCCGGCCGGCCGCTTCCCGTGCCCATCGCGGGCGGCGGACATACAATCGCAGGCATGACGCACCCTTATGACTCCGACGACCTTACCTGGATGCGGCGCGCCCTGGCGCTGGCGCAGACCGTCATGTACACCACGGCGCCCAACCCCCGGGTGGGCTGCGTGATCGTGCGCGACGGCCGGGTGCTGGGCGAAGGCGCGACCCAGCCGCCGGGCGGCCCGCATGCCGAAGTCGGCGCACTGCGCGATGCCCAGGCTCGCGGCGAATCGGTGGCCGGCGCCACGGTATATGTCACGCTGGAACCGTGCAGCCATTTCGGCCGCACGCCGCCCTGCGTGGACGCGCTGCTGGCCGCCAAGCCGGCCCGGGTGGTGGTGGCGCTGGGCGACCCCAATCCGCTGGTCAACGGCCGCGGCCTGGCGCGGCTGCGCGAGGCCGGCATTGCCGTTACCACCGGCGTGTGCCGCGAAGAAGCGCTGGCCATCAACGCGGGCTTCATGTCGCGCATGAGCCGCGGGCTGCCCTGGACCTGGCTGAAGATGGCCACGTCGCTGGATGGCCGCAGCGCGCTGCATAACGGGGTGTCCCAATGGATCACCGGCCCAGAGGCGCGCGCCGACGGGCACCATTGGCGCGCACGCAGCTGCGTGGTGCTGACCGGCATCGGCACCGTACTGAAGGACGACCCGCAACTGACCGCGCGCAGCGTGGCCACGCCGGGCCAGCCGCGCCGGGCGGTGGTCGACGGCCGTCTTGAACTGCCGGAAGATGCGCGCCTGATCGATGGCGGCGAAGTCATCGTCTTCACCGCTCGCGCCGATGCGGCAAAAGAAGCCCGGCTGGCGGCCAGGAACGTACGGGTGGTGGCGCTGCCGGGGCAGGAACCCGACCGGGTCGACCTGCCCGCCATGATGCGCTGGTTCGCCGCAGAGCAGTTCAACGAAGTCCATGTCGAGGCCGGTGCGGGCCTGAGCGGTGCGCTGGTGGCGGCGGGTTGCATCGACGAACTGCTGGTCTACCTGGCGCCGATGCTGGTGGGCGATGCCGCCGGTCTGGTCAAGCTGCCGCTGCTGGAGCGGCTGGAGGCCGCCCCACGTTACGAATTCATCGACGCCGAGCGCCTGGGCGCCGACCTGCGCGTGCGCGCGCGGGTGGCGGATCACTGGCGCGAGCTGATGCGCCGGGTCGAGCTGCCGGCGCTGTCCTAGGGGCTGCGCCCGAGCGCGCTTCGCTCTTCTTTATCAGCAGCCCCGCTTCCCAGCAGGCCCCGCTCAGGGTTTGCTGCCTCGCGGCCGCCAGGCCCGGACACCCGCACCCAGCGCTGCCAGCGCCAGCAGGCCGCCGGCCAAGAGCAGCCCCGGATGCTGATGGCGCACGCGTTCCCATGCCTTCCAGGCCTGGATGTAGTGAAAGCGCGAGGCCGACTGGAAGTCGGGTTCAGGGCATTCGCGGCCAAAGGTGGCGCTGAACGGCACCTGCGCGCCCTGATCCACATAGCGCAGGTAGATGGCGGTGGCGCGTTCCGGCGTGTCGTCGATGACGTAGCGCGCGCCGCGGCACAGCACGGCGGCGAACGCCTGAGAGCGGGTGGGCAACTGGTCGGCAGCCTTCAGCGCGTAGTCGGCGGCGATCTGGCGATAGTGGTAGCGCACGTCGGGTTTGGCTTCGCTGGCGGCGTAGCGCACCCGTTCTTCCTGCGTCACGAAGGGGCCGGGCAGGTCGGCTTCGGCGCGTTGCAGTGGCGTATCCAGCGGCTGGCCGGCGTCGGCGCGGGCCTCGCGCCACCACGGATTGGCGTCGCGGCCGGCGCCGGCTGCGTAGCTGCCGTCGTACACGGCGTAGTCGGGGCCCTGTTCGTAACCCATGATCCGCATGCCGTCGCGACGCGCCAAGGTAGCGGCGGCGTACCAGGCCTGCGCGCGCGAGGTGCGGCCCCAGGCGGTGCCGGCGGCTTGCAGCGCGTCGCTGTACTCGGCGGCGCGCTGGCGCACGTTGGAGTCCACGATCTTCCAGTCGCCGTCCTGGTATTGCAGCGAGGCAAAGCGGGGATCGCCGTCGGCGGGGAAATAGGCCAGCGCTTCGTCCGCCCGGCCCTCGCGCACCAACCGGCGCGCCAGCAACTGGCGCAGGCGGTCGTGCACGGGGGGCTGGTGCAGGCGGCTCCATTCGTAGAACTGCTCGGTGGTGTAGCGGTTGAAGCCAGGCGGCCGCGAGGGCGGCGGCGACACCGGGGCCTGGCGGTCCACGTAGGCCTTGAGCTCATCGGTCGTCAGCACGCGTTCGGCCACGTAGGCCGCGTCGTTCCAGTACGGCGACAGCGGCCAGCCTTCGTCGGGCGGCGCTTCGCCATCCCGGTGGGCGGCGGCGCGATAGAGCTGGTCCAGCGCTTCGACATATTGGCCGCGCGACAGCGACAGCACGCCTTGCTCGGCTTTCAGCAGCGCACCCGCGTTGGGTTCCAGGCTGCCGTCGGCCCGCGGAAACGCGGCCAAGGCCCGCGTGTAGGCGCGCGCGGCGCGTTCGTTGTCGCCCTGGCGCACGGCAAGCTTGGCGCGCACCCACCAGGCCAGCGCCGTATCGAGCCGCTCGGCCAGCGCCTGCGCCAGGTCGTAGCGGCCCACGCGATACGCCAGCGCGGCCACCCGGTCGGCATCGGCGATGCGCTGCGGGTCCTGCGTCTGCAAGGCGGTCACCAGCGACTGCAGCGTGGGATTGGGCGTGAGGTCGGGTCGGCCGGTGGCGGCATCGGCCAGGGCCAGGCGGCCGGTGGCGTCGAAGGTGGCCCACAGGTCGTTGGCGCTGTCCGGGTTGCCGTCGACGATGTCGCCCACGCGGGCCAGCCCGTAGGCTACCAGCAGCCGCTGGCTGATCGGATCGTCGATCAGGCGGGATGCGCGAGCGGGCGAGCTCAACCCCCACTGGGCGAGAATACGAAGCGATTCTCGTCCGCTGACCGAACCGCGGGCGGCCTGGTCTGCGTACAGGTGAATGGCCTGTTTCAGGTCGGCGGGCGCAATGGCGTCGGTGCACTCGGTGGCGGGGGCGCCGTCTTCGTAGACGCAGGGGCCTTGCGCGCCGGTCAGGTATAGCCGGGCCTGCTGGCCGTAGCTGGCCACCGCCAGGCCGAGCGGATCGGCGTCGCCGCGCAGCGCCAGGGTGCGGACGCGCGCGTAGGCGTCGGCGTCGTGCGTGCGCCAGGCGTCGGCATCGTGGCTGGCTTCGTGGGAATGCTCGTCCAGCGGCGCGTAGGCGGCTTCGACGTCCCCCATTTCCGCCAACAGGTAGGCCGCCCAGACGCTGCGCGTCGCGGCTTGTTCGGCCGGTAACTCCAATATAGAGAGCAGGCGTTTGCGGGCGCGGTGCCGGCGCTCGTCGCCCTGGCCTTGCGGGGCCGTCCGGTAGTCCACCGCGGCGGCGACATACAGGCGTACCGCCTCGGGCAGGCCCGCGCCAGCGGCATAGGCCTGATCGCCGTCGGGCTTGGCGCGCATGGCGCGGATCTGGTCGCGTTGCGCCGCGCTGAGCGCCGGGTCGTAGTCTTCCGGCATGGCGTCGGACCGGTAAGTCCCGTCAGGTAGCAGGGCCGATTCGCTGGCGCGCAGCGCGTCGGTGGCCGGCGCCAGCCGCGCGGCCTCGTAGGCGAAGGAATTGGCGGGCGTGCCTTGCAGCGTGCCGGCGCGGTCATCGAGCAGTTGCGGCGGGAACTCCGGACCGCAGGCGATGACGATGCCGGCGCCCGCGGCGCAGGCCAGCAGCAGGGCGGCGACAAGCGATTTACGGTTGTACATGAAGGCTCGGGGTTGCGGATTCACAGCGTATCCATCCAATGGCGCGTTCGGCGCCGGCACGCAACAGGCCATCTTGCGCGCGGCGAAGATACAGGCCCTGGCGGTCGTATTCAAGGGTGTAGCCGTTGATGCCGTCGGCCGCGCGGCAGGCGGCGTCCAGGCGGACGGCAAAGGGCAGCGGGGCATCGCTGTTGCCGCGGTTGGCCAACAGCACGTTGCGCGCGCCGCCGGGGCCGGCGGTTTGCGCCGCGACGGTCATGTTGGCGGTCAGGGGCTGGCGGGCGAGCACCGCGCGCCAGGTCGGCAGGCTCCAGGCGCGCGTATCGGCGGCGGTTGGCAGGCGGAACCAGACGATGCCCGCCAGGCCCGATGGCGGTTCGCGGTCCAGCTGGGCCACAAACGCCGCCATGTCGGCGGGTGCGACCAGCAGCTCGGCCGAGCGGCCGCCAGGCATCAGGGCGGGGCGCTCGCTTTCGACGGCGGCAATGCGGCCGCTGTCGTCCCAGGCGACGCGGCTGCCGTAAGTGGGCAGGGCCACGCGCCACGGCCGATGGGTCTGGCGCGCATAGGCATCCAGCCAGGCGTGTGCGCGCTTGGCGTTGAACAGACCCAGCGCGGGATCCTGCACGGCATGGACCTGCAGCACGGTTTCGTCCGGGACCGCCAGCAGCGCGGCCAGCGCGGCGCTGTCCAGCCAGGTCGGCAATGCGGTGATCGACAGCGCCACGCCGGGCACCAGCCGGTGCTTCAGGTCGATCAGCAAGGCGGTGTAGGCCGGCAGTTGCGAGGTGGCGCAGTCGTAGTCGATTTCAAGCGCGGCAGGCACGACGCCGGCATCGCGCCACGCGGCCAGCGTGGCGGTGGCGCGAGCGATGATGTCGTCGGACCGCAGCGCGCCCACGCGACCGTCCAGCCGCAGCACCGCGACCACCGGCCGCTGGGTTGCGGCCAGCGCGGCGAGATCCGGCGCGGCATCGAACCAGACGCCGTCGGCGCGCATTTCCGCGGCCAGCACGCGCCAGGACCGCACGGATGCGGCGCCGTCTGCCAGCGCGCCGGTCACGGCGGGCGTCCAGCGCCTTTGCCAGACATAGGCATCGTTGGGAAGGGGGGCGCCTGCGTGCGGCGCGCGGGCGGGTTCGCAGCCGGCCAGCAGCAGCAGGCCGCAGATCGCCGCAAGCAGGGGCCGGCGCCGCGGCGCGTTGGCGATGCGAAACCCTGGGGTGGCGGGTCGCGGGCGGGTCGGCATGATGCGGTGAAAGACAGTGAAAAGAAAAGGGCTGCGCGCGGCTGAAAAGATGCGTGATTCTATCCTTGATGTCGCAAGGGGTATTAGCACTCTGCGCATGCGGCTGCCAGGAAATGCAGCCGATAGTCGCAGACCATCGCCGGCATAGCGTTTGCCGGCGCGGCTTGCAGCCGGATCGCAGCAAGTTTGGGAGCGATTCTTGCGTGAACGCCGTTCGCGTTGTCCCTAACATTTCCTGCTGCATTTTTTGCGCATCGGCGCAAATGAATTGCCACAAAAGCGTCAAATCGGCTTAAGCTAAGACCATGACTTGGCGCTACGCGCGCATGGCTTGCTCCACCGCCCGCAACGCGCCCTCGTCACCACGGATTCCAGTGTTGCGTACCGGCGCTTTCAACAACCGGACCGACTCGTCGCTGAACCCGGTCGCACATCGCGCCGTTCAGACCGTTCGCTGCCATCGTTCAGCGAACGCACCGGGCCTTACGCCCCGGATCATAAGAATCCACCGGGATATCGCTCATCCCTTCAAATCATTGCTGACCATTTCATATGCGGCCGCATCATGCGCCCGTTCTACAGCGATATGCTGAAGGCGTACGAGTGAACTTATTCACGTTAGTTGCAATCCCTGACGGAACTTGTGTCCGAAGGGTGCAGCCTAAACGGAAAGGGCCCGATCGTGCTCTTGGTTGATGTGTGGCGAAAGCAACATACGACCGTGCCGAGATTGCTTATGGCGAGATTGTCTAGTCACGCACAAGCACTGAGGCACACAATGGGGACACGTAGGGACGTCATGGCTTTTTCGCGTGTTGTAGGAGGTTTCCGTGCAAAACATCGTCGAAGGCTTCAAGTCGCAGTATGCAAGAGAGCAGGAGTCAGAGCTTTCCCTTGAGGAATATCTGAATCTCGCCAAACGCGATCCGATGGCATACGCCAGCCCCGCTGAGCGCATGCTGGCGGCGATTGGTGAACCTGAAATCGTGGATACGCGCAACGACCCACGTCTTTCCCGTTTGTTTTCCAACCGGACCATCCGGCGCTATCCAGCGTTTCAGGAGTTCTACGGCATGGAGGACGTCATCGGGCAGATCGTGGCGTTCTTCAAGCATGCCGCGCAGGGACTGGAAGAGCGCAAGCAAATCCTCTATCTGCTGGGGCCTGTGGGCGGCGGCAAGTCGTCCATCGCAGAACGCCTGAAGGTCCTGATGGAGAGCTATCCCATCTACGCGCTCAAGGGTTCGCCCGTGAACGAGTCGCCGCTGGGCCTGTTCCATCCCGAACGCTTCGGTGACACCCTCGAAAAGGAATACGGCATTCCGCGCCGCTACCTGTCGGGCATCATGTCGCCGTGGGCGGTCAAGCGGCTGAAGGAATTCGACGGCGACATCTCGCAATTTCGCGTGGTGCGCCTGAATCCGTCGGTGCTGCGCCAGGTGGCCATCGCCAAGACCGAGCCGGGCGACGAGAACAACCAGGACATCTCGTCGCTGGTGGGCAAGGTCGACATCCGCAAGCTCGACCGCCACTCGCAGGATGATCCGGATGCCTACAGCTATTCCGGCGGCCTGTGCCTGGCCAACCAGGGCTTGCTCGAGTTCGTCGAAATGTTCAAGGCGCCGATCAAGATGCTGCACCCGCTGCTCACGGCCACCCAGGAAGGTAACTTCAAGGGTACCGAGGGGTTCTCGGCGATTCCGTTCAACGGCAGCATCCTGGCGCACTCGAACGAGTCGGAATGGCAGACCTTCCGCAACAACAAGCACAACGAGGCTTTCCTTGACCGTATCTATATCGTCAAGGTGCCTTACTGCCTGCAGGTTTCGGAAGAAGTCCGCATCTACGAAAAGCTGCTGCATCACAGCTCGCTGTCCAAGGCGCCGTGCGCGCCCGGAACGCTGGACATGATGGCGCAGTTCTCGGTGCTGACCCGCCTGAAAGAGCCCGAGAATTCCAGCATCTATTCCAAGCTGCGCGTCTACGACGGCGAAAGCCTGAAGGACGTCGACCCGAAGGCCAAGGCGCTGCAGGAATACAAGGACTACGCCGGCACCGACGAAGGCATGAACGGGGTCTCCACGCGTTTCGCGTACAAGATCCTGTCCAGCGTCTTCAACTACGACCAGACCGAAGTCGCCGCCAACCCGGTGCACTTGATGTACGTGCTCGAGCAGCGCATCGGCCGCGAGGACTACCCCGAGGAAATCCGCCGCCGCTACCTGGAGTTCATCAAGGGCTTCCTGGCGCCGCGCTATGCGGAATTCATCGGCAAGGAAATCCAGACCGCCTATCTCGAGTCGTACTCCGAGTACGGCCAGAACATCTTTGACCGCTACGTCACGTTTGCCGACTGCTGGATCCAGGACGAGGAATTCCGCGACCCGGAAACCGGTGAAAGCTTCGACCGCAGCGCCTTGAACGATGAGCTGGAAAAGATCGAGAAGCCGGCCGGCATTGCCAACCCGAAGGACTTCCGCAACGAGATCGTGAACTTCGTGCTGCGGGCGCGCGCCAACAACAACGGCCGCAACCCGACCTGGACCAGCTATGAAAAGCTGCGCGAAGTGATCGAGAAGAAGATGTTCTCGAACACGGAAGACCTGCTGCCGGTGATTTCGTTCAACGCCAAGGCCTCGGCCGAGGACAAGTCGAAGCACCAGAGCTTTGTCGACCGGATGGTGGAAAAGGGCTACACGGAAAAGCAGGTCAGGCTGCTGTGCGAGTGGTACCTCCGCGTGAGGAAGTCTTCCTGAGCGAGGTGAATCATGAATTCACTGATCGATCGCCGTCTTAACGGGCGCAACAAAAGCGCTGTCAACCGGGAGCGCTTTCTCCGGCGTTACAAGGACCAGATCCGCAAGGCGGTCCATGGGATGATCCGCGACCGCTCGATCCAGGACATGGATCAGGGCGGCGAGATCAACCTGCCCGCCCGCGATATTTCCGAGCCGACGTTCCGGCACGGCGCGGGCGGCGACCGGGAAATGGTGCATCCGGGCAACCGCGAATTCGCCAAGGGCGACGCCATCGACCGGCCCCAGGGAGGCGAGGGCCAGGGCGGCAATGAACCCGGCGAAGGCGAGGCGGTCGATCAGTTCACCTTCAGCCTGTCGCGCGCCGAGTTCCTGAACCTGTTCTTCGAAGACCTGGAACTGCCGCACCTGGCACGCAATCAGCTGGGCGAGGTCAGCCAGAAGAAATGGCAGCGCGCGGGCTACACCACCACGGGTTCGCCCAGCATGCTCAGCATCAGCCGCACGCTGAAGTCATCGCTGGCGCGGCGGGTGGCGCTGAGCGTGAAGGCGCGCGCCGACCTCGAAGACGCCGAAGAGCGCCTGGCCAAGGCCCTGTCGGCGGGCGCGCCCGCCGACCAGATCCGGACGCTGGAGCAGGACGTCGAAGACTGCCGCGAGCGCCTGGCCCGCGTGCCGTTCCTGGACGACCTGGACCTGCGCTACCGCAACCGCGTGTCGGTTTCCATACCGATGGCGCGCGCGGTCATGTTCTGCCTGATGGACGTGTCCGGTTCCATGGACGAAGGCAAGAAGGACCTGGCCAAGCGCTTTTTCACGCTGCTGTACCTGTTCCTGTCGCGCAAGTACGAGCACGTGGACCTGGTCTTCATCCGCCACACCGACAATGCCGAGGAAGTGGACGAGCAGACCTTCTTCTACGATCCCAAGAGCGGCGGCACCATCGTGCTGTCGGCGCTGGAACTGATGCGCGAGATCGTCGAGAAGCGCTATCCGCCTACGGCCTGGAACGTGTACGCGGCGCAGGCCAGCGACGGCGATTCGTTCGGCGCCGACGCCGGCAAGAGCGCACGCTTCCTGGCCGAACACCTGTTGCCGGCCTCGCGCTACTTCGCCTATATCGAGATTCCCGACTCGCAGGAAGCCCGCAAGAGCAGCCTGTGGGCGGAATATGAACAGAAACTGGAGCCGCATTTCGTCATGCGGCGCATCTGCGAACGCGGCGAGATCTATCCCGTGTTCCATGACCTGTTCAAGAAGGAAACCGCATGAATGCCATCGTGGGCGCACTCGTAGAGCCGGAATCGGTCGGCGGCAGCCCCCGGCCATTGTCGCAAGGTTCCGAATGGACGTTCGAGCTGATCCAGTCCTATGACGACGCGATCTCGCAGGTCGCGCGTGAGTACGGGCTGGATACCTACCCGAACCAGATCGAGGTCATCACCTCGGAACAGATGCTGGACGCGTATGCGTCGGCCGGCCTGCCTATCGGCTATCCGCACTGGTCCTACGGCAAGGAATTCATCCGCAACGAGCAGTACTACCGTCGCGGCATGCAAGGCCTGGCGTACGAGATCGTGATCAACTCCAACCCCTGCATCGCCTATCTCATGGAAGAAAACTCCATGACGATGCAGGCGCTGGTGATCGCGCACGCCTGCTACGGCCACAACTCGTTCTTCAAGGGCAATTACCTGTTTCGCCAGTGGACCGACGCCGACGGTGTGCTGGACTACCTGGTGTTCGCCCGCAAGTACGTGATGGACTGCGAAGACCGCTACGGCATCGATGCGGTGGAAGCGCTGCTGGATTCCTGCCACGCACTGTCGCATCACGGCGTCGACCGCTACAAGCGGCCCGCCCCGATCTCGTACAAGGAAGAGTCCGCCCGCCAGGCCGAACGGCAGGAGCACGCGCGCCTGCAATACAACGACCTGTGGCGCACGCTGCCGCGGCTGGAAGCCGACAAGGATCCGCGTGCGGCCGCCGTGGTGTTTCCGCCCGAGCCCGAGGAAAACCTGCTGTACTTCATCGAGAAGTACTCGCCCAAGCTCGCGCCATGGCAGAAGGAACTGGTGCGCATCGTGCGCAAGGTGGCGCAGTACTTCTACCCGCAGACGCAGACCAAGGTCATGAACGAGGGCTGGGCCACGTTCTGGCACTACACCATCCTGAACCGCCTGCACGAAAAGGGCCTGGTCAACGACGGCTTCATGATGGAGTTCCTGCAAAGCCATACCAACGTCGTCAGCCAGCGCGGCTTTGACGAACGTGGCTACGGCGGCATCAACCCGTACGCCCTGGGTTTCGCGATGATGTCGGACATCCGCCGCATCTGCGAAAAGCCCACCCCCGAAGACCGCCGCTGGTTCCCGGACATCGCGGGCGGCGACTGGCTGAAGACGCTGGACTTCGCCATGCGCAACTTCAAGGACGAGTCCTTCATTTCGCAATACTTGTCGCCGCGCCTGATCCGCGAGTTCCGCTTCTTTGCGATCTCGGACCACCAGGCCAACCCCAAGCTGGAAGTCGCCGCCATCCACGACGACGAAGGCTACCGCGACATCCGCCGCCTGCTGGCCGCGCAGCACAACCGCGACAACCAGGTGCCGGACATCCAGGTCACGCGTTTCAATCGCGATACCGACCGGTCGCTGGTGCTGCGCCACCTGAAGAGCCGCGGCCGGCCGTTGGCGGCCGAGGATGCCGAGCAGGTCATGAAGCACCTGGCGCGGCTGTGGGGCTTCCGGGTGCGGCTGGAGGAAACCGAGCCGGACGGCACGGTCAGTTCCTACCGCGAACAGGACCCGCCGCCGGTGTAACGATCGCGTCAACCCCGGGACGCCTTGTGGGGGCAGGCCCGGGGAGGACCGAGGGGGCGCAATTGCGTCCCCTTTTTATTTTGCCGACCGGCGCTGCAGCATTCTTTCCGATCTGCTAGAATCGCGGATTCGCATTTTTCGGAATGCGTACCAGATCAGGACAGGTGGCCGAGCGGTTGAAGGCGCACGCCTGGAAAGCGTGTATACGTCAAAAGCGTATCGGGGGTTCGAATCCCCCTCTGTCCGCCAAGAATTTCCGTGAAAGAACCCGCAAGCCGCGATGGCCTTGCGGGTTTTTTTACGTCCGTCAGCCGCGTTCTTGCCGGGATTCATATTTCGATCGGTTGCAACACGGTGACCCGTATTTCTGCCGGTTGCAACGGCTCCCCGCCTGGAAACGCCGCTCCTACACTCCGCCTGGATTCTTCAGTCTGGATAGGCGGCCCATCATGTTCGAGTGGTTTCAACGCAAGTTTTCGGCCTGGTCGCCGGAACATCGTCGCGTGGTGGCGCGCTTTCCCGGGGCGCAGGGGCGTGCGGAGCCGGATATTCGCCCCATGGCTACCGGCATGACGGTGGCTTTCTATACGAAGGACAGCGTCTACGAGGCCGAGAAGAACCGCCTGGTGCGCTCGGCCGAACGGCTGGGGCTGCCGGTGGATGCCGAGGCGATCGATTCCACCGGGTCGTGGGTGCGCAATGCGTCCATGAAGGCCGGGGTGCTGGTTGCGATGCGCAAGAAGCACGTCGGGCCTATGCTGTATGTGGACGTGGATGCGGTGTTTCACCGCGATCCGTGGCCGGCGCTGGCGGGGCTGGATTGCGACATCGGCGCGTACTTCGAGCCGGATGGGCATCTGCTGAGCGGCACGCTGTTCATCAACCATACGCCTGCCGCGGCCACGCTGCTGCAGGAATGGGCGGATGCCTGCGCGGCGTCGCCGGACGAGTGGGACCAGTTGGTGCTGGAACGCATTCTGGCTGACGATGCCGCGTCGGCTGCGCCGCGCTTTCGGCTGGGCATCCTGCCGGTGGCGTATTGCTGGGTTTTCGACAAGACCGACAACGCGCTGGGCGAATCGGTGTATATCGAGCACCTGCAAGCCAGTCGCGAGGCCAGGCAACAGAAGCGTGCGTTCGGCCGGGTGGGGCGTGCCGTCAGACGCCGCCGCGACCGGGTGCGTGCGATAGAGCGAATCCTGTTCGCTCAAAGCGACGCCCGCCAGGCGGTCAAACGCCCGAATACATGACACGGCCCGGGACGGGCATCGGTGCCCGCAGGATGGATCCGGACTCCGATTCGGTGATGTAAAGCGTTTTGCGGTCCGGGCCGCCGAAGGCGATGTTGGTCGTCAATGCCCCCGCTGGCGAATTGATGCGCAACATGGGTTCGCCGCGGTGGCTGAACAGCCAGACCGCGCCCAGGCCGACATGCGCCACGGCCAGATTGCCGTGCTCGTCGATCGCCAGGCCATCGGGCCCGCCTCCGCCGGACATCTGGATGAAGGTGCCGACTTTGGTCACGGCGCCCTCGCGGGTGAGCGGCACGCGCCAGATGGCGTTGGCCCGCGTGACCGCGACATAGAGAATCGATTCGCTCGGGTCCAGCACCAGACCGTTGGGGCTGGGGATGTTGTCCAACAGGCAGTCGACACGGCCGTCTGCCCTGCGTCGAAATACCCGGCCGGTCTGATCGTGCCAGCCGGTCAGTCCCTGATCGGTGAAATACAGATCGCCGTTGGACGCAAAGACCAGGTCGTTCACCGCCTTGAGCCGCTCGAGGTGGACCCGTTCGAGCACGGGCCTGGCCTCGCCGGTGTCGGGATCGAGCTGCATGATGCCGCGCGCGTAGTCCGCGATGAAGATGCGCCCGTCCCGGTGGATCTTCAGGCCGTTGGGCTCGCCGTCGTATTCGGCGATCAATTCGAACCGACCCTGTGCGTCGACCCGGAACACGCGACCCCAAGGGACATCCACGCAATACAAACGGCCTTGCGCATCGAAAGAGGGGCCCTCCAACAGGGAGTGCGGCGGCTGGTTGCCCGGTTGGTAGCGATGCCATTCGGACGTGCCTTCCGGCTTGCGGAAGGCGTCGGGCAGGCGGGCAAAGACTTCGGCTTGAATGGCGGGCGGTGCGGCGTACATGGTTTCCCGGTGGCAAGGAGTTGTCTGCGGGTGGGCGCCAACGCGCCCACCCGGGCGTTTCAGGAGATCCTGTCGGTGGTGCCGACAAACTCCAGGGGGCAATAGAAGCCCCCGTGAAACTCGGCGGCGATCGGGTCTTCGGCTATGCCCTGGGCGAGTATCTCCGCGGCGAACACCTCGGAGTCGTCTTGCGGTCGATAGCCAAGGAATTTCACGTTCGAGTTGTCCCAGCGATTGCGCAGATTGTTCGATACGCCATAGACCACGACGAAGTGGTACGACTCGTGCTCGATGCAGCGGCGCGCCAGCTGTGCCATGTCCCGGTGACTGAGCCAGGTCAGGAGTTGGCGCGCTTCGCTGGGACGGTCGGGCGTGCGGAAGGTGCCGATGCGCAGGCAGGCAACCGACATGCCGTACTTGTCGGCATACATCCGGCCCAAGGCTTCGCCAAATACCTTTGATACGCCATAGAGCGAGTCGGGCCGGGGTTCGACGGTGTTGTCCAGGAATTTCTCCCGTCGATGGTAGCCCACGGCATGGTTCGAGCTGGCGAAGATGACGCGGGGCACGTTCTGGCGGCGAGCGGCCTCGAATACGTTGTAGCAGCCGTCGATATTCATCGGCAGGATCTTCTCCCAGGTGTCCACGCCCGGGATGCCGGCAAGATGAATGACGCAATCGATGCCTTCCATGCAACGCGCGATGGAGTCCATGTCGCGCACGTCGATTGTGCAGATTTCCTCGCCCGCTTGCGCGGGCTCCTGTTCAGCGATATCGGCCAGGCGCAGCAAGGCATAGCGGCCCCGCAGATGCGTGCGCAGGCATTTGCCGATGTTCCCGGCCGCGCCGGTGATCAGTACCCGCAGGTTGCTGGCGTTGGTGAAGCGATTCATGGAGCTTCCTGTCTGTTGCGGGGCGGTGCGGTCATGGGTCATTTGTTGGCTTTGGCCTTGGCGGCAATCACGGCGTCGTACAGTGCCTGGCCGTTGGGCGCATCACCCACCAGTTTCTTCACGACCGGCCGGGTGGCCAGCACCAGCGAGTCGAGGTCGCTCGGGTAGACCACCGTGACGCCCTTTTCCGTCATGGTCTTCATCCCTTCGTCATAGACCTTCTGGTAATAGTCGCGGGCATAGGCCATCGCTTCATCGGCGGCCTCTTTCACCATTTTCCGCTCGCTGTCGGAGAGGGAGTCCCAGCGCGTCTTGGACATGATCAGCAGCGCCGGATGGATATTGATGTGGGTCATGTTGAAGTACTTGGACACTTCGATGAACTTGTCGGACACGAATTGGTCCGGCGTGGTCTCGCCGCCGTCGATGACCTTCTGCTGCAGTGCCAGGTACAGCTCGGAATACGCCATCGGGGTCGCCTGCGCGCCCAGGGTCTTGTAGCTTTCGACATATCCCGGCGACTGGATGACGCGAATCTTCATGCCCTTGAGGTCGCCGGCGGAATTGACGGCCCGGTTGCCGAAGACATTGCGTTCGATGGCGGAAAACCAGCCCAGCCCGACCAGGCCATACTTGGGAAGGATGTCGAGGAATTTGTCGCCGACCGGCCCGGCCAGGATTTCATTGGCCTGCTGCACGCTGTCAAACAGAAATGGCGTGTCGAAGACCAGGAATTCCTTCACCACATTGTTCAGGGCCGGCTGGCCGGTGACGAACAGATCCGTGGCGCCAGCGACGGCGCCCTGGATCATCGTGAGCTCACCGCCCAACTGCGAATGAGGAAACACCGTAATGCTGATCTTGCCGTTTGATTTTTCTTTGAGGATGTCGGCAAATTTCTGCGTGCCGACGTGAAACGGGCTGTCCGTGGTCAGCGTGTGCCCGACCTCCATGTTCAACGCGTGGGAGGGGGCCGACAGCAGCAACAGGCTGGCGGCTCCGACGCCGATGATCTTCTTGAGAATGCGCATTTCTTGTCTCCTCGGTGATTTCTGGATCTGGTTTTTTTTCACTTGATTCTGGGCCGCAGCCCGGCGCCGCCCGCTAGAGAAACGCCGTGCTGAGGCTGGGTACGTACGAGATGATGAGGATGTCCACGATCAGGACCGCCAGGAAGACGACGAGGTAGCGAGCCAATTGATGCATCTTCAATTGGGCCACCTCGCACACCACGAACAGATTCACCCCCACCGGCGGCGTTACCATGCCGACGGCCAGATTGGTGATGACGATCATGCCGAAATGGATGGGATCGATGCCGAACGTCACGCTGATCGGAGCCAGGATCGGCACAATGATCAGGATCGCCGCCAACGCTTCGATGAACATGCCGACGATGAACAGCATGCCGTTCACCAGCAGCAGGAATACGATGGGATTGGTGGTCACCGATCCGAGCATGGCAGCGACGCGTTGCGGAACCTGGTTGATGGTCAGCAGATAGGCAAAGACCGCGGCGAAGGCGACGATCAGCAATATGATCGCGGACATCACCGCGGCCCGTCCGAAGATTCCGAGCAGGTTCCTGAGCGTGATTTCCTTGTAGACGAACATCCCCAGCGCCAGGCCATAGAGCACCGCGACGCAGGATGCTTCGGTGGGGGTGAACAGGCCGCCATAGATGCCGCCAAGAATGATGATCGGCATCATCAAGGCCAGCATGGCGTCCCGCAACGCCACCAGCACGCCTTTGGTCCAATCCTTCAGGCTCAGCACCCGCACCTCGTCAAAGCCCTGGATGCTGGCAATCACGCAAACCGTCAGGATCAGCGACAGGGCGATCAGCAGGCCGGGGAGTATGCCCGCGATGAACAGCGCGCCGACCGAGACATTGGCCGTCAGCGCATAGACCACCATGGGAATGGAAGGGGGAATGATGGCCCCCAGCTCGCCGGACGACGCCGCAATCGACGCGGCGAAGGATCGCGGATAGCCCTTTTTCTCCATTTCAGGAATCAGCACGGAGCCGATCGCGGCGGTTGTCGCCGACGATGATCCGGACACGGTGGCGAACAACAGGGATGTCAGGACCGCAACGGCGCCCAGGCCGCCCCGAATCCAGCCGACGAAGGCGTTGGCCAGCTGGACCAGCCTGCGCGCGACGCCGCCTGACTGCATGAGATGACCGGCGAGGATGAAGAACGGCACGGCCATCAGGCTGAATGAGTCCAGCGACTGGAAGGCCATCTGCACTACGATGAGCAGCGACCGGTCCCCCGATTGCAGTGCCATGGCGGCGGACAGGCCCAGCGCCGTCATGATCGGCGCACCGATCAGCATGATCAGAAAGAACGACAAGCCAAGTACCAGAATCATATTGCCCCCTCGACGCTGTTCTTTATTTCCATCGCTTCTTCCATTTCCGCGGATTCGCGCTGGGGCGTGTCCACCTTCAACAGCTCTTTTGCCGCATTCGTGAGGGTGTTCGCACACATGAGCAGGCAGCCGATGGCCATCAATGAATAGACATAGGCCATCGGCATTTCCATGGCGGGCGACCATTGCTTCAGGCCCAGCTCGATCAGCCGGACGGACTTCCAGACCAGCAGGACCGCCAGCGCCAGGGTCAGGACATGGGATAGCAGCCGCAGCCAACGGGCAAGCCGCTCGGGGACCAGGCTGGCGAAGACATCGACCCCGATCAGGCGCAGGTGATAGGCGGCAACCGCGCCACCGATGAAGACGCTTCCGACCATCAGGTAGCGCGCGAGCTCTTCTGCCCAGGGCGCGGACAGGGGGATGCCGGTGTAGGTAGAGAGAATCCGGGCAAAGACGGAAACCGAAATGGCGACGATCATGCCGAGAAGAAAAAGTCCGGCACACTTTTCCGCGGCATTGTTGATGGAATCCATGGCCCGTTGCAGCGCCAGGAACTTTCTATGAGAGGCGCAATGTCCGTTCATGGCGCCTCCCGGTGCGTGGTGTCTCGCTTCATCAAATCTCCCCTTGGTCCTTGCCAGGAATCTGCATTGCAGATTTGAATGATTGGTTTCTTGTTTTGGGTGCCGGGCTTGCGTGCTATCGGGGGCTCGTGGCGGCCTCTTCGTCCGACAGAATTCGTGCGGCCTTCAGGAGTGCCGTCTCATATCGCTTTTGTTCAAGCGCCACCTGCTCGGGCGTCCATTGATAGAAGCCGCGTAGCGTGGGCGATTTGACGCCGATATCGCCGTTGGCGACCAGTTCGCGCATGTAGGCGCTGGGTTGCTGGTCTGTGCGCAGATACGGATACATCGTCGTGGCGGCCGCGCAATGGATGTCGATGCCGGCCAGGTCTTTTTGCAGCAGCGGGCCGGCCGCGATGTAGCGGAACCCGAACCCATAGCGCACGGCGGCGTCCACGTCTTGCGCCGAGGCGAAACCTTCTTCGACCAGGGCGATCGCCTCGCGCATCAAGGCATGCTGAATGCGATTGGCGAGAAAGCCAGGAATATCGCGCTTGACCCGGATCGGCTTTTTGCCGACGGCTCTCATGATGGCGCTGACGTGATCGGCGGTCGACTCCAGCGACACCGCGCTGCAGACCACCTCTACCGCCGGCACCAGATGAGCCGGCATGAAAAAGTGCAGCCCAAGCATTCGATGCTGCGTCGCCAAGCCCTTTGCGATCTGGCTTATCGGAAAGCTCGATGAATTGCTGGTCAAAGGAATGGATGCCGGACACAGTGCTTCGAGTTCGGCAAACAGCGCCTGCTTGAGGGCGAGGTTCTCGAATATGCACTCGATGACGATCTCGACGCCGGCCCAGTCGACATCGGCCAACGCGCCATGAATGGCAAGCGAAGATCGGTGTCCGTCCGCGCCCAGTGCCTGGGCGGCCGCGCCTACCCTGTCAAGCACGCCAAGCCGCGCCGAGGCTTCCGATTCGACCACGTCGACGCGCCACCCCGCCACATTGAACATGGCGGCGACCGCGCATCCCATGGTTCCGCCGCCCACTACCACTACCTTGTTGATGCTGCTCATCTTTTTTCCCGGTTAGAGGCCTGGTCAAGTGCCGCATCACAATTTACTCAGGTGGTTGCGATTGGTAAAATTCAAATAAACGAATAGAGTTTTCAAAAATATCAATAGCTCGTCTATTGCTGCATCGAAGAAAAAGGGGAGCGGTAATGCTGGGCGATCTGAAGCAGTTGCGTGCCTTCCTTGCGATCGCTCGTCTGGGGAACTTCACCCGGGCTGCGTACGAGCTGAACATCTCTCAGTCAGCGCTGACCATCCAGATTCAGCAACTCGAAACCCATCTGCGCACGCAACTGTTCGATCGCAATCGCAGAAGCGTGACGCTGACACCGCAAGGCCAGGAGCTGTTCCCCCGAATCGAACGCCTGGTCGGTGAAATCGAAGACCTGGTCACCCATGCCCGAGAGGCAAACGATCCGGACCGCGGTACGGTGACCGTGGCGGCCTTGCCGTCGGTGGCGGCGGGCCTGTTGCCCCGCGCCATCCATCGCTTGAATCGAGACTATCCGCGCATCACGGTCCGCATCCGGGACACCGTGGCCGCTCGCCTGACCTACATGATCCGAAACGGAGAGGTGGATCTGGGCGTGGGCAGTCCGGTCAAACGCGACCAGGAGCTGGTCTGGGAAAAATTGATGACCGACCGTTTTTACGCCTTCGTCGCGCCGGACTTCCCGTGGACGAAACGCGGTTCGGTGACGCTGAAGGACCTGGCCGGCCCGCCGCTCATCCTGCCCGTCAGGGAAAGCAGTATCCGCATGCACATCGAGGCCGCGGCCGACAAGAACAAGATCTCGCTGCCCGCGGCCTACGAGGCGGTCTATAACTCGACCATCATGGCGATGGCGGCCCAGGGCCTCGGGGTGGCCGTTCTTTCCGAACTGGTCGTGCGGGGAGGTGACACGAGCCGGTTGCGGCGCATTTCGATCGAGAATCCTTCGCTGTCTCGATTCATCGGTATCTTGCGGCGGTCGGGGCGCTCGTTGTCCCGGCCGGCCGAGCTGTTCATCGATGCCCTGCGGGAAGTCGCCAGCGCGGATTGAGGGTCAGCCTCGACGGGGAATCCTTGCCGCATTCAGGGCTTTTGTGCGCCACCGTGCCGCTTTGGTCTACGCTGGACGCCTGATCTCCGGAGATTTCCATGTCCAAAGTCACTATCGATTTCGTGTCCGACGTTGCCTGCCCCTGGTGTGCGGTGGGCCTGGGCGGCCTGCTGGCCGCGATGGAGCGGGTGAAAGGCGAGGCCGACGTCGAGCTGCGGTTCCGGCCGTTCGAGTTGAATCCCGACATGCCCAAGGGCGGGCAGAACACCATCGAGCGCCTGATGGCCAAGTATGGCTACGATCGCGAGCAGGTGCAGGCCAACCGCAAGGTCATTACCGAGCGTGCGGCGACGGTCGGCATGCGCATGCGCATGGCCGAGGACAACCGCTCGTTCAATACCTTCGACGCCCATCGCCTGCTGCACTGGGCTGGATTGCAGGGCCAGGCCAGCCAGACGGCGCTGAAGAAGCGCCTGCTGGAAACCTATCACTACGACAACCAGGACACGGCGGAAGCCGACGTGCTGGCGCGCGCGGCCGCGGATGCGGGGCTGGACGAAACCGAGGCCCGCGAGGTGCTGGCCTCGGGCCGCTATGCCGACGAGGTGCGCAAGGAAGAGGCCGAATGGCGCGACCGCGGCATCACCTCGGTGCCGTCGGTGATCCTGAACGGCAAGTACCTGGTGTCGGGCGGACAGCCGGCGGACGTGTTCGAGCAGGCGTTGCGGCAAGTGGCGCAAGAGGGCTGACCTCGGGGCGGTCCGGCCCGGGTCCTGCGTGCGCGTTACGCATCACCTGTCGAAGAGAAGCGGGGCCGCCCAGAGCGGCCCTGTTCTTTTATCCCTTCACGATCGGCCCGACGTCCAGCACGTACATCTGGCGTTCGCCTTCGTGCACCGAGTCGATGCAGACTTGCGTGCCGTCACGGCTCCAGCGCGGGTGCAGGTCGCAGCGGTTTTCCTTGGACAGCGTGGGGTCGGCGTAGAAGCTGCCCAGGTCGTGGCGCCGGCCCGTCTGCATGTCGTACAGGAACAGGATGCGTTCGTGCGTGACGGGGTCGGGATAGGTGTCGCTGAGCAGCCAGCGGGTGTCGACGGGCGAGAAGGTCATGTGGCCGTTCTCGGTCAGTACGCCATCGCCCACCACCTGCACTGCGCCGCCGGGGGCGTCTTCATAGAGGTGGTAGTGGATGCTGCCGTCGTGCGGACCCCAGACAATGATCGAGCGGTCGTCACGCCAGAGCGGATGCGAGATCTGGTATTCGGACTTTTCGTAGTCGAAGGTGCCGACGGCGTTGGGGTCGAAGTCGTCGGCCAGTTGCGGCAGCGGGTGGTCGGAACATTCCAGCAGGCGCATGTCGCTGCCGTCCGGGTTCATGGTGATGAGCCGGTGCAGGAAGCAGGTTTCGTCCTTGACGCGTTCGGTCCAGCGGTGCAGGAACAGGATGCGGGTGGACGACGGGTTGACCTCGATGTGGCTGACCCAATGGATGGCGCGTTGCATCGAGGTGCGCGGGTGAAAGGCGGCCAGGTCCGCGTAGCTGACCAGCAGGCGGTGTTCGCCGCTGTTCAGGTCCAGCGTGTGGATGCCGTCGTCGGCGGGCGCATTGGCAACGGGGCCGGGCGCATGTTCGCTGTAGCCGATGGTCTGATGGGTGATGTACAGGCGCCGGTAGTCCACGCACAGCGCGTAGCGGCTGCTGGGCGCGGCGACGTAGATGGGCAGCGGCAGATAGCGGGTTTCACCGGTGATGACGTTGTGCACCGCCGAGCGGAAACCGGGATAGAAGCCGCTGTCGTCGTCGCGGCGGCAGTTGTAGATCAGTTGCGGTTCGGCCTTGCCGTCCAGCCATTGCAGCTGGCAGCCCATCTGCCAGTTCCACGCCGTGGTGGCGCCGACGGGGTGGTAGCGCTCGCCATCCTGCAGGTCGAAGTAGCCGACCTCGGCGCGCAGCGCGGGCGTCAGCACGGCGTCCTTGACCGGCGTGCGGTTGGCCAGCAGATAGCGGCCGCCGCGGTGCCAGACGGTCTTGTTGTAGTAGCCGAAGAAGTGGTGGCCCGGCGGGGCCCCCAGGCGGCGGCAGGGGATGTCGGATTGCGTCATGCGAATCATCAATCGTAAAGAGGGAAAGGATCAGCCTGCGCTGATGTGCTCGGTTTCGATGACCTTGTTCCAGCGGGCGCGCTCGCGTTCGACGAATTCGCGCGCTTCGGTGGGGCTGTTGCCCACGGGCGTCATGCCCAGGCGTTCGAGACCGGCCCGAAACGCGGGGTCGGCGTAGACGCGGCGCAGGTCGGCGCTGATCTTCTGGATCAGGGCGTCGGGCACGTCCTTGCTGGCGGCCAGCGTGGTCCACGAGGTGACCGTCAGGCCGGGCAGGCCGGCCTCGGCGGCGGTGGGCACGTTGGGCAGGGCGGGCGAACGGGTGGCGCCGGTGATGGCCAGGGCACGAAGCTTGCCGGTCTGGATGTAGCCGATGGTGGTGGGCACGTTCTCGAACAGCAGCTGGATCTGGCCGCCGAGCAGGTCGTTGGTGGCCGCCGAGCTGCCGCGGTACGGAATGTGCACGATCGGCGCCTGGGCCGCCATCTTGTACAGTTCGCCTACCATATGCACCGACGAGCCCACGCCGGCCGAGCCGAAGTGGACGGTGTCCGGATTGGCGCGGGCCAGGGCGGTCAGTTCGCCCAGGGTGTTGGCCGACAGTTCCGGGTTGGCGACCACCACGTGCGGCATTTCGGCGACGATGGTGATCAGTTTCAGGTCGTCGGCGGGGCGGTAGTTCAGGGTCTTGTAGACGCCGTAGGTGGCGTGCAGGCCGATGGAGCCGAGCAACAGGGTGTAGCCGTCGGGCCCGGAGTCGGCCACGTATTTGCCGCCGATGTGGCCACCGGCGCCGGGGCGGTTTTCCACCACGACGGATTGGCCGTAGAGTTTGCCCAGGTGTTCGGCCAGCAGGCGCCCCTGGATATCCGAGCTGCCGCCGGCGGTGAAGGGCACGATGATCCGTAACGGACGGTCCGGATAATTGGCTTGGGCTTGGGCGGCAAACGGCAGGGCGGAGCCGGCCAGGGTCAGGCAAAGGGCTTGCAGGACGCGGCGGCGCCAGGGACGGCATGCATTCATGGTGTTTCCCTACAGCGGTTGGATTTCAAGGGCGGTGCTGGAGCACGGCACCTTGGGAGCCACGAGTGTAGGAGTCGCCAAGTATTTGAAAAAATTCTTTTTTAGGCATAGGCTATGCAGATTTGCCATACCCTGTGAGCCCATGAGCCGACCGCTGAATTTCCGTCAGATCGAAGCCTTCCACGCGGTAATGCTGACCGGCACCACGACCGGCGCCGCGCAGATGCTGCGCACCACGCAACCGTCGATCAGCCGGCTGCTGTCGCAGGCGCAGCAGGCCAGCGGCCTGAAGCTGTTCGATATGGAGCGCGGCCGGCTGCGGCCCACGCGCGAGGCGAAGGACCTGTTCGATACCGTCAAGCGGCATTTCGTCGGCCTGGAACGCATCGAAGACCGCGTGGCCGCCATGCGCCGCAGCGGCAGCGGCGTGCTGCGGCTGGCGTGCACGCCAGCGCTGGGCCTGGGCATGCTGCCGGGCGCGGTCGAGGAATTCGCTCAGCGCTACCCCGACGTGCACATCAACATGCAGACCGTGGGCAGCCAGTATCTGCGTGAAGGGCTGCTGCACGGCACCTACGACGTGGTGGTGACGACGGTGCCGCTGGAAGGCGCGCACCTGTCCTTGACCAGCCTGCATGAAAGCGCGGCGGTGTGCGTGATGCGGCCGGACCATCCGCTGGCCGAACTGGCGTCCATCGGCATTGCCGACCTGAACGAGCGCCGGCTGCTGGTGCTGAACGCCGACGATGACGTCTACCTGCAATTGCGGGGCGCGATGCTGGCGCACCAGGTGCAGCCGGTGTCCGAGATCGAAACCACGTATTCGTCGACGATCTGCGCGCTGGCCGCGGCGGGCACGGGGCTGGGCATCGTCAACCCGTACATCGCGGACGTGTTCTCGCAGCAGCTGGCGATACGGCCTTTCAAACCCAGGTTGCCGGTGCGGGTGTGCATGGCGTATCCGGCGCAGACGGCGCCGTCGGTGGTGACGGAAGCGTTCGTCGGTATCCTGACGCGGCGCTTCCAGGGCGTGGCGGAATTTGCCTGACGCCCTGTCGCAGGGAACGCGGGGCGGCATGGCGGTTACCAAGCAGGGGGCGGGCGCGGTTCGCGCCCGGCGCGCACGGCGCACAAGAACAAGGAGACGGCAGTGACGGTGGCGGGGCAGACGCTGGGGCTGGAAATGGAGATGGCGGTGGCGCACCGCGCGACCGGCGCGAGCCACCCCGTGGCCGGCTATTTCGATGCGCTGGCCGCCATCAAGGCAGCGCGTGGCGAGGCGCCGGAGCGGGTGTGCATCGGCACGCGGGCGGTGGGGGTATCGGTCGCGGCTGGCGAAAGCGGCTTGGACAACGGCTTCAATCTGCTCGAGACCGCGTTTGCGCCGGTGTCCGATGCCGAAGGCGGCCTGAACGAGCTGGCGCGGCGCGTATCGCGCGAGCTGCACGACGCCAGCACGGCGCTGGCCGCCGAAGACGCGATGGTGCTGAACGCCTCCGAGCATCCGCAATGCACGCTGGACCCGTCCTGGTATGCCTCGGTGCACGTGCCGCGGCCGATCTACCGCGAACTGGTGGGCCACCGTGAATGGCTGCACCGCGTGGGCATCGACGCGAAGGCGCAGAACAGCCCGTGCACGTCGGTGCAGGTGTCGCAGGCGGCGCGCGCGTTGAACGTGGTGCTGGCGCTGGCGCCGGCCGGCATCGCGATCTTCGCGAACAGCCCGCTGGAAGGCGGCCGCGTCACCGGCCTGAAGGAAAACCGGCTGACGGTCTGGGACCGCATGTTCCGCCATGCACGCTATGCGGGCGACCATTACCTGCAACGCTTGCCCGAACGGCCGTTCGTGGACCTGGGCGATTATTTCCGCTGGATGTTCGCGCCGGGCACCGCCAGCCGCTACCTGCCGCTGGCGATGGACGACGGCTACAAGTCGGCCACGGGCGTGCGCCTGGCGGGTTCGCCGTCGCTGTCCGAATTCCTGGCGTCGGGCGGTTGGCCGGGCCGGCGCACGGATACCGGCGAGGCCGTGACGATTGCGCCCGAAGGCGGCCATTTCGAATATTCGCAGTTTGCGCATTTCCTTGACGCGCGCTGGCGCTATCGCCTGGCCGAGCCGCCCTCGCTGGAGGCGCTGCGCGCGGCCTGGCGGCGGCCCGGCGGCATTGAAGAACTCTACGCAGGCCTGGGGGCCAGCGGCTACATCGAAGGCCGTGGCCCGGGGGCGGGTTTTGCCGACGCGCAGTTGATCGATGAGGCCGGCCCGGCCATTGCCGCGACGCTGGTGATGGCGCCGTCGGCCTTGCAACTGGGCCTGATGCGCAATCTGGCGCAGGCTGAAGACCTGTTGCGATCGTGGGGCTGGCTGCGGCTGCGCGCCATGCGCGCCGACGCGATGCGCGATGCCCTGGACGACGATGCCGTGCGGGCCTTGGCTGGCGAGGTGTTGGCGGTGGCAGAAGGCGGCCTGGCGCCGGACGAACGGCACTGGCTGGCGTATGCGCGCTACGCGATCGAGTCGCGCAGCACGGGCGCGGACCGTCTGCTGCGGCTCTGGCGCAGCCTGGAAGGGGATGCGCAGCGCCTGGCCAAGGTCGGCCGGCAACGCGCGGCCGTGCCGCTCTGAACGGCGGTGTGGATATCGGGCCGGGGCGCGGTGGCCACGAGCGCGGCCCGGCCCGTCGGTTACGTTGCGGGGCTTGGGCGGGGTGGGCAACGAATGCCATAATGCCGGCTCGTTCATCTCCCGCATGCCGGGCCGCCCAGGCGGTGCCCGGCCTTGCAGAACCTCAATCGTGTCAGATCCCCATTTCGCCCGGATACTCTCCGAACTCGGCATTGCGCTGGGCATTCCCGCCTTGGCGCCGGCCGATGGCGGCCTGTGTCAGTTGGCGTTCGACGGGCGCCACCTGGTGCAGTTGATGCTGCACGGGGCGCGCGGGCAAGTGCTGCTGTCGTGCGCGGTGGCGGGGGGCAAGATGGATGGCGCCCAGGCGCTGCACGCGGCGCAAAGCAATTTCCTGCAGGCCGGCGGCGGCGTGGTGGCCTGCGCGGCCCCCGATGGACGCCTGCATCTGCAACTGGGCGTGCCGCGCGAACAGTGCGGCGCGCCGGCGTTGCTGGCCGCCATCGACGCGCTGCTGGGCCAGGTCGAGGCCTGGGAAAAACGCAGCGCGCGCGCCGAACCCGACGTCAACGCGCTGCGGCGCGATCCCGCCTTCATGATGCGGTCGGTCTAGCCGGCCGCCCCACACCCTGGATGCCAGGGCCTTAGCTGGCCTTCTGGATCACGCCCTTGAGCGAATCCGCGATCTGCTTGGTGATCGTGCTCTGGATTTCGATCAGCATGGTCCATTGCTGGACCTGCTGCTGCATCTTCAGCATGTCCGCCTGCGACACGCTGCCGTCGGCGTTGGTGCGCATGTTCGACAGCGTCGTCTGCAGATTGCTTTCCTGCGAGCGGATGCTGTCGTAGATGGTGTTGTTCACGCTGTTGAAATTCAGGCCGGACGAGCCGGTCAAACCGTTCAGTGCCATGGTGCGTCTCCTAGCGGGTCAAGGGAGAGAAGGCCGGCGCCGCCGGGGCGTCGGCCTGGGGGTCAAGCGCAATCTCTGCCAGCACCTCGCGCGCGGCGGCGGCCGCTTGCGCGACGGCCTGGCATTGCTGGAACGCCACCGGCACCAGGCCGGAATCGAGTCGCGTGCGCGCGGATTGTTCCAGCGTGGCAAGCTGCTGCATCAGGCTGGCGCGCAGGTCTGCGCCACCGGGGGCGGCCAGGCGTTGTTCCAGTTCGGTGAGGGCGGTCGAGGCGTTCATGCGGGCGAGGGGGGGTGTCAACGGGTGACGATGGCCGAGCGGGGGCCTTCGAAGATGATGCGGGTGTTCTCCACGGAGATCAGGCGGTACTTGCGGTAGACGCCGCCCACCAGGAGCTTACTGCCATCTTCCAGCACCACAAAGGGCTGGGGGCCGCCCACTACGCTGCGGATCACGAACGGCACGCTGTCGGCGGCCGGTGCGGCGCTGGCGGCGGCCAGCCTGGCCACGCCCAGGTAATGCTTGTTGAAGTCGTCCACCAGTTCCTGCAACCGCGATTGCTGGTCGTCGTCCAGCGCGCCGGGCGCGATTTCCAGGTGATCGGGTTTCCAGGCCAATGTCACGCCCGACAGGCCGGCGTCGACCAGTTGACTGGACAGCGTGTCGCTCAGTTGCTGCGTCAGCGCGATGTCGTTGCCCAGCACCGTCATGCCGGGCAGTTGCGCCCGCAGCGCATCCAGGGCGGAGGCGCGTTCGCGGGCGCTGCTGGCGATGCCGGCGATGTTCAGGCGGCCATCGCCTTCGTAGCGCGGCTCGTAGCGCACGTTGAAGGCGCGCAGCGCGCCGCGGGCCGTGCGCACGACCTCGTCTTCGTTGCTGACGCGCATGGCCGGCATTGGCCAGATCTGCGACAAGGCCGACGCCACCGCGTCCTGTTCGGCGGCGTTGCGCACCCAGCCCGAGACCGTCACCGTGCCGTCGCGCGACATCGACACGTGCAGCCGCGAGGCCAGGCCCATGCGGTCGAACACGGCGGAAATCTGGCCCACCGATTTTTCCGCGGCGGCCAGGCGCGGGTCGACCTGCGGCGCGCGGGTGGCGGTGGACGTGGGCATCAGCGCCAGGCCGATGGCCACGAGTATGGTCAGCACCACGGCAGCCAGGCCCAGCACCATGGGCCACGAATCGCGTTTGCGGCGCCGCCCTTGCGTGGGCGGCAGGGGCAGGCGCTGTTCCAGTTGGCGATCTTCGTCGTTGGGGGCGGCCGACGGGGATGGCGTGGCGTCGGTGGCCGACACCGCGGCGGCGGCCAGGCCCGCCGCCGGTTCCGCTGCCGGCGCCACGGCATCGTTGGCGGCGTCCGGCACGTTGGCCCAGGGGTCGCCGCGTCGCGCCACGGTGATCCACACCGGACCCAGCGGTACCGGGCGATTGAAGGGCGTGCCGGGCGGGGCATCGGCTTGCGCGCCGGCCTGGCCGTCGTCCACCGCCAGGTCCCAGCCGCCCGCGCCGATGCGCACGCGTGCGGCGCGCGGGCCCATGCCGTCGTCGGCCAGCACGATGTCGCAGGCCGGGTCGGCGCCCAGCACCGAGCCGTCTTCGACCAGGCAGCGGGCGTCGCGGTGCAGCCCGGACAGGACCCGCAGTTCCAGCGCTTCGCTCATGTCGGGGCTCCGGTTGCGCGCAGGGTCACAGGTCCACCCGGGCCAGCGGCTGCACGTTGATTTCCTGCGTCAGTTCCTGGTAGGACAGCACCGGCAGCTCGTACAGGTCCTGCTCGATCATCTTGCGCAGGTAGCGGCGAATGTCCATCGACGTCAGCAGCACGGGTTTCTGCGCCGCGGCCGTCAGATCGCCGGTGGCGCGCTTGATGTTGTCGACCAGCTTCTTCGAAGCACCCGGGTCCAGGGCCAGGTAGCTGCCGGCCGAGGTCTGGCGGATGGCGCCGCGCACGGTTTCTTCGACGTTCGGCGCCAGCAGGTAGGCGGGCAAAATGTTCTGGCCGCTGGAATATTTGTAGCTGATGTGGCGCTTGAGCGAGACCCGCACGTATTCGGTCAGCAGCACCGAATCCTTTTCCTTCTGGCCCCATTCGATCAGCGCTTCCAGCACGGCGCGCAGGTTGCGCACCGAGATGTCTTCGGACACCAGCCGCTGCAGGATCTCGGCGATCTTCTGCACTGGCATCACGCGCAGCGCCTCCTTGACCAGGTCGGGGAAGCGGTCTTCCATCGCGGTCAGCAGGAAGCGGGTTTCCTGGATGCCGATGAAGTCCGACGAATACTTCTTCAGCACGAAGGCCAGGTGCCAGGTCAGCACCTGGTGCGGGTCCAGGAACGGAATGCCGGCCGCGGACAAGGTGGGCGCCAGCGCGGCGTCGACCCAAAGAGTGGGGATGTTGGGCAGGAAGCGCTTGTCGGTGTCGTACGGCACTTGCAGCGCCTGCAGGTTCTGCTCGGTGTCGCGCACCAGCACCGCGCCGGGCCGCAGCTTGCCTTGCGACACCGGCACTTCGGACAGGAGGATGTTGTAGGTGTCCGGCGCCAGCGCGTCGTTGAAGCGCAGCTGGATGCCGGGGAACGGTACGCCCAGGTCGAAATACAGCGCGCGGCGGATCTTGAGCAGTTCGTCGTTCAGCTCGTCGGCATTGAAGCTGCGTTGCAGCGCGGCGGCCACGTCGATCATCAGCGGCAGGGTCGGCGCGAATTCGGCGCTGCCATCGGCCCGCGGCTTGGCCTGGGGCTTCTGGCCGTCGGCGGCCAGGGCGGGGATTTCGGTGATCTCGCCGGTCTTTTCGTCCACCACCTTGCGGGTGCCCCGTAGCAGCACGAAGCCGATGGTGCCCACCACGGCGGCCAGCGCCAGGAAGGTCAGGGTGGGCATGCCGGGGATCAGGCCCATGCCGACGGCGATGGCGGCGGCGATCAGCAGCGCGCGCGGCTGCGCCAGCACCTGCGCGCCGATGTCCTTGCCGACGTTGGAGGGGCCGTCGCCGGTCTGCACGCGGGTCACGATGATGCCGGCGCAGATGGCGATGAACAGCGCCGGGATCTGCGCGATCAGGCCGTCGCCGATGGTCAGGATGGAATACACCTGCACCGCTTCGCCGGCGGTCAGGCCGCGCTGCATGGTGCCGATCAGAATGCCGCCCAGCAGGTTGACCGCTACGATGATCAGCCCGGCGATGGCGTCGCCCTTGACGAACTTCATCGCGCCGTCCATGGCGCCGTACAGCTGGCTTTCCTTTTCCACCACCGAGCGGCGCTTGCGGGCCTCGTCCATGTCGATGGTGCCGGCGCGCAGGTCGGCGTCGATCGACATCTGCTTGCCCGGCATGGCGTCCAGCGAGAAGCGCGCCGCCACTTCGGCCACCCGCTCGGCGCCCTTGGTGATGACGACGAACTGCACGATGGTGAGGATGAGGAACACCACCAGGCCCACGATCAGGTTGCCGCCCACCACGAAGTTGCCGAAGGTCTCGATGATGTGGCCGGCATCGCCCTGCAGCAGGATCAGGCGGGTGGTGGCGATGGAGATGCCCAGCCGGAACAGCGTGGTGACCAGCAGCACCGACGGAAACGACGAGAACGCCAGCGGGGACGGCAGGTACATGGCCACCATCAGCAGGATCGCCGACAGCGTCATGTTGGCGCCGATCAGCACGTCGACCAGGGTGGTGGGCAACGGCAGGATCATCATGAAGATGATCGAGACGATCAAGATCGCCAGGACGATATCGTTGCGGCTGGTGGCGACGGCGACGGCGCGGTTCAGGGCTTGCATGGGGCGGCTCAAAGCGTTTCCGTCTCGGTGGTCGCGGGCGCCGGGGCGGGGCGCAGGGCAACATAGGCGCGCATGGCCGCGGCGGCCTCGTCGCGGCGCGCCAGGGCCAGCAGGGCCTGGGCGCGAATCAGGTGGAACGGCGCATCGACGCCGCCTTGCATGGCCAGCAGGTCCAGCGTCGACAGCGCCGCGTCGGCCTTGCCGGCGCGCAGTTGCGCCAGCGCCAGGGTGGCAAGCTGGCGCGCGTCGGCCAGCCCCAGGGTCTGCAAGGCACGCAGCACGACGGCGGTCTTCTCGGGCCGGTTGTTCTCCAGGTACACGTACGCCAGCAGGCTGAGCAGTTCGCGGGCTTCGGGCGTCAGGGGCATGGCGGTGTTCATCCCTGGTACAACGCGCTGCGGTACATGGCCACCAGGTCGCGCAGGCCGGCTTCGTCCTTCAGCAGCCGCACGGCGCGGTTCAACGCGCGGGCGTCTTCCGGGCTGCTGCCCTGTGCCTGTTCGGCCGCCGTGGCCAGCCCGTCCAGCGCCGCCTGCAACGCCTGGCCGAACTTGCCGGGCAGCAGCAGGTCGCGGTTGGCCAGCGGCGGGCGCAACTGGCTGTCCAGGTAGCGATCGGTGCCGGGGGTGTCCAGCAGTTGGGCCAGTTGCGCCTTGACGCCGTCGGTGGGCGGCGCCAGTTCCTGGCGATCGGGCAGATGCTGGCCGGTGGCTTCGCGGCTGGTGTAGGAAATGCCGTCCAGCCCCCGGTCGAAGGCGTAGCCGTTGATGCGCATGTCGGACATGGTGTGGGTCTCCGTCCTGGTCAGTCGGCGCGCGCGTCGTCAAGCCAACGCGACAGCGCCTGGACCGCCTGCTTGAGCGCCGGGGCGCTGGCCTGGGCGGCCGGCAACCGTGTGACGGCCAGCAGGCGCGGCAAGCCGTCCTGTTCGCGCAGCGCGGCCTGTACGGCATAACCTTCCAGGCGCGAATGGTGGGCCCGCTTCCAGGCTTGCAGCAGGCGTTGCGGTGCGTCGTAGGGCACCGGTTCGGACACGTACACCAGCACCTCGT
>NZ_JCBANA010000010.1:0-110364 GCF_059760725.1 Achromobacter sp. 1014246743 | reverse complement strand
GCATGCAGGGTCAAGCCCTAGGCTACCGTCCAGTGTCCGCGATGGCGTCAGAGGTGAGAGACAGGGGTTTAGTCTTCAGAACAGGGTCAGGCACCTAAGGGAGCCGCAGAAACTCACCTGTCTCTCGTGGAATGGTAGCTAACCATCCCAGGGCTCAAGATACAAGGGAGCCGAAGGCGGACGACGATGACGACGGGGCAGTCCGGAGCGAAGGCTCCGGACCGCAATCGTAGCCCCGCCCACCGCACACCGACACCGCCAAGCGCGACTCAAGAACGACAACCCACCAACCTACTCAAGCTTAATATCCGCCTTCCTGATCAACTCCCGCCACTTAACAACCTCGCCCTTAACAAACTCCCCAAATTCCCCAGCACTCCCAGGCTTAGGCTCAGCCCCAGCCGCCAACATAGCCTTCGCCGTCCCCGCGTCAGACAAGACCTTCACCAAATCGGCATTCAGTTTGGAAACGATCTCCCCCGGCGTTCCCTTAGGCGCCATCAGTCCGCTCCAGGAATACGCCTCGTAGCCCGGCAACCCCGACTCTGCAATCGTCGGCACGTCCGGCAGCATGCTCGACCGCGTCGGATTGCCGACCCCTAGCGCGCGCACCTTGCCCGTCTTCAGATGCGGCACGGCGGAAGGCCCGTCGGCGAACATCACTTGTACCTGGCCGCCCAGCAGGTCTTGCATCGCCGGTGCGCTGCCTCGGTAGGGGATGTGCTGGATCTTGACGCCTGCCATCGCGTTGAAGAGCTCGCCCGCCAGGTGCGTGCCGCCACCGGTGCCCGACGAACTGAACGACAGTTTTCCCGGGTTCGCCTTCGCATAGTCGATCAGTTCACTCACCGAATTCACCGGTAGCGATGGGTTCACCACCAGTACGATCGGGAAGACCGCCGCCATGCCGACCGGCACGAAATCGCGCGTGATGTCGTACGTCAGGTTGTCGCGCAGGCTCGGCAGCACCGCGTGGTGGATCGAGGCGAAGAAGAAGCTGTAACCGTCAGGCTCGGCCTTGGCCGCGAACTGTGCGCCCACGATGCCGCCTGCACCCGAGCGGTTGTCCACGACCGTGGGTACCGACCACAAGTGGCCCAGGGGTTGGGTCGTGAAACGGGCGGTCGTGTCCACCGGGCCGCCGGCGGGAAACGGTACGATGAAGGTCACGGCGTGGCCGGGCCAAGTGGCAGCGCGGGCGAACTTGGGAAGCATGGCGGTGGCGCACGCGGCGCCCAGCCCCGCGATGACGCGGCGGCGTTGAGGATCTTGCAAGGCGGTCTCCTGAGGGTCGTTCTTGTCGGTGGCCTGGCCGCAAACCGCACCTGAACCACGCGGTGCCCTGCCGCCTGCCCGCCCCGTCTTCTGCGTTGCCATGCATCCTGCCTGGCCGGGGCTTTTTTTATTATTTGCCGCCGCGCCGCGTTTGCCGCTACACATTTTCAAAAGCCCCTCTTTCGCCGGCCTGCCGCGTTCGCTCAGCGGACACAATCTGCGGCGGTGCCACGCGAAAAAAGGGGTCGTGTCGAAGCTTGCTTTCGTTTACGTCGAGGGGCCTGAGCGAGCGGCACCCACGCAGCAGATCCAACTGGAATCCGCCCCTGCCCCGCGGCTACTGCCCGCGCGCCGCGCGTTGCACGTGTTCGATGAAGCACTCGGCAAAGCTGGGCAGGTCGCGGCCGCGTTGGCGGCACAGCAGGCGGTCGCGCAGGGCCCAGGGGTCTTCCAGTTTCAGCACGTGCAGCGCGTCGGGACGGCTGTAGCGCGCGGCGCAGGCACGCGGCACCACGGCGATGCCGGCGCCGGCCTCCACCATGCGGCACACGGCTTCGAAACTGCCCACGTGCACGCGTTGGCAGATGCGCTTGCCCAGGCCGCTGGCGATGTCTTCCAGGAAGGTCTGGATGGCGCTGTCAGGGTGGATGCCGACGAACTGGTAGGCATCCACCAGGTCGACGAAATGCGCCGACGTCGAGGCCGCCAGAGGGTGGTTCAGCGACGTCACCACCGTCAGTTCGTCACGGAACAGCGGGGTGACGTCCAGGCCCTCCACGTCGATATTGCCGGCCACCAGGCCGAGGTCACCGGCGCCGGCACGGATCGCGATGACGATGTCGCCCGAGATCTTTTCTTCGAGCTCCACGTCCACGTCGGGGTTTTCCGCCAGGAAGGTCGACAGCGCGTCGGCCAGGAAGGAATTGGTGGCGGTCGTGTTGGCCAGCAGGCGCAGCCGGCCTTTCAGGCCACTGGCGTAGGGCTGCAAGTCGGCGTTCAGGCATTCGAGCTGGCGGAACACGGCGTTGGCGTGCTTGAGCAGCACCTCGCCCGCGGGCGTCAGGGCCACCCCGGTGGCCATGCGCACCAACAGGCGCGCCTTGAAGGCCTCTTCCATGTGCTTGACCCGCGCGCTGGCGGCGGGAAGCGACAGGAACGTGCGTTCGGCCGCACGCGTCAGATTCAGCGTCTCTCCCACGTTCAGGAAGAGCCGCAGGTCAGTCAGATCATGTCTCATGTTCCACCACACAGAAGGGGGGCATTTCTAATTTTGAATTCTTCGAATGCCGTCACGAACATACCATGGGGCAACCCCGTAAACCATCGGGTTTGACGCGGAACTGTCTTCCATGCGGCGCGCGCGCCGCGGCACAGGAGTAGGCCCAATGAGCGGTATTGTTTCCGGCAAGGTAGTGGTCGTGACGGGCGCGGGCGGCGGCATCGGCCGTGGCGTTGCGCTGGCCATGGCGCAGGCGGGCGCCAAGGTGGTGGTCAACGATATCGGCGTCTCGCTCGCCGGCGAAGGCGGCGGCGACGGCCCGGCGCACGCCGTGGTGCGCGAGATCAATGCGGCGGGCGGACAGGCGGTGGCCAACACCGACAGCGTGGCGGCCTACGACAGCGCCAGCCGGATCGTGCAGACGGCCATCGACGCCTTCGGCCGCATCGATGCGGTGGTGAACAACGCCGGCAACCTGCGCGACCGCGTGTTCCACAAGATGAGCGAAGAAGAGTGGCGCCAGGTCATCGACGTGCACCTGAATGGTTCGTTTTTCATGAGCCGCGCGGCGGCGCCGTATTTCCGCGAACAGGAATCGGGCGCCTTCGTGCACATGACGTCGACCTCGGGCCTGATCGGCAACTTCGGCCAGGCCAATTACGCGGCCGCCAAGCTGGGCATCGTGGCATTGTCCAAGTCCATCGCGCTGGACATGGCGCGCTACCACGTGCGTTCGAACTGCATCGCGCCGTTCGCCTGGAGCCGCATGACCAGCTCCATTCCCGCCGAGACCGACGAGGAAAAGGCGCGCGTCGAGAAACTCAAAAAGATGGAAGCCGGCAAGGTCGCGCCCCTGGCCGTGTACCTGGCCAGCGACGCGGCCAGCGAAGTCACCGCGCAGATCTTTGCGGTACGCGCCAACGAAATCATGCTGATGAGCCAGCCGCGCCCCGTGCGCAGCGTGCACCACAGCGATGGCTGGACGCCTGAAAGCATCGGCGAGATCGCCGTGCCCGCCATGCGCAAGCACTTTCATGCGTTGGAGCGTTCGCCCGACGTGATCGACTGGGACCCCATCTGAGACCGCCATGCCGCTGGACTACGCAACCGTGAAGCACTGGCGTTTCGATGACGTGCGCCAGCACTACGAAGACAAGGACACCATGCTGTATGCGCTGGGCATCGGCCTGGGGCAAGACCCCGAAGACAGCCGCCAGCTGCGCTACGTGTACGAAAAAGGCCTGCAGTCCTTTCCGACCATGAGCGTGGTGCTGAGCTACCCCGGCTTCTGGATGAGCGACCCGCGCGCCGGCATCGACTGGGTACGCCTGGTGCACGGCGAACAGCGCATGACGCTGCATGCGCCCTTGCCCACGTCCGGCACGGTCATCGGCAGGAGCCGCATCACGCATGTGATCGACAAGGGCGCGGACAAAGGCGCCATCGTCATCACCGAGCGCACGTTGCACGACGAAGCCGGCACCCACCTGGCGACGCTGCAACAGAGCACGTTCTGCCGCGGCGACGGCGGCTTTGGCACGGGTGATGCCAGCCCCGAGCCGTTGCCCGCCGCACCGGACGGCGAACCCGACCGGCGTTGCGAATTGCGCATTCCGCCGCAAGCCGCCTTGCTGTACCGGCTGAATGCGGATCGCAATCCGCTGCATGCCGATCCCGAGGTCGCGCACCAGGCGGGCTATGCGCGTCCGATCCTGCATGGGTTATGCACCTACGGCGTGGCGGCGCACGCCATCGTCAAGACCTGGTGCGACTACGACGCCGCGCGCCTGACCCGGCTGGACGCGCGCTTTTCGGCGCCCGTGTACCCCGGCGAAACGCTGCAATGCGACATGTGGCGCCTGGCCGGCGGCCAGATCCGCTTCATCGCCCGTGCGCGGGAACGTGGCACTGTCGTCCTCACTCATGGCGCCGCCGAGGTGCAGGCATGAGCCGCGCGCCCGCCCTGGACGGCATCCGCGTGCTGGACCTGTCGCGCATCCTGGCCGGCCCCTGGTGCACCCAGAACCTGGCCGACCTGGGCGCCGACGTCATCAAGATAGAGCGGCCGCGCGTCGGCGACGACACCCGTGCCTGGGGCCCGCCGTTTCTCAAGGATGGCCAGGGCGTCGACACCAACGAGTCCGCCTACTACCTGAGTGCCAACCGCAACAAGCGCTCGGTCGAGGCCGACATGGCCACGCCCGAAGGCGCCGCGCTGATCCGCGAGCTGGCGGCCGTCAGCGACATCCTGGTCGAGAACTTCAAGGTCGGCGGCCTGGCCAGGTATGGGCTGGATTACGCCAGCCTGCAGGCCATCAATCCGCGCCTGATCTACTGTTCGGTCACCGGCTTCGGCCAGGACGGCCCGTTTGCCCGCCGCCCCGGCTACGACTTCATGATCCAGGGCATGGGCGGGCTGATGAGCATCACCGGCGAGCGCGACGACCTGCCCGGCGGCGGTCCGCAAAAAGCAGGCGTGGCCGTCACCGACATCGTGACCGGCATGTACGCGACGGTGGCGATCCTGGCCGCGCTGCAAGAGCGCCACCGCAGCGGCCTGGGCCAGCATCTGGACATTGCGCTGCTCGACAGCCATGTGGCGCTGCTGGCCAACCAGAATTCGAACTACTTCAATTCGGGCGTGGCCCCCACCCGCGCCGGCAACGCGCACCAGAACGTGGTGCCCTACCAGGTATTTGCCGCCTGCGACGGCCACCTGATCGTCGCCACCGGGAACGAATCGCAGTACCGCGCGTACTGCACGGCCATCGGTGCCGCCGAGCTGGGCGACGATCCGCGCTTTGCCACCAACCGGCTGCGCGTCACGAACCGGGACACGCTGGTGGCGCTGCTGACCGAGATCATGGGGCAAGGCAAGCGCGATGACTGGATTGCCAAGCTTGAAGCGGTGGGCGTGCCTTGCGGACCGATCAACGATATTGCCCAGGCATTTGCGCACCCGCAGGTCGCGGCGCGGCAATTGCGGCGCGACCTGCCGCATCCCTCTGGCGGCGTGGCGCCGGTGACCGCCAGCCCGCTGCGGTTGTCGGCGTCGCCCGTGGTCTACCGGCGCGCGCCGCCGTTGCTGGGCCAGCACACCGAGGAAGTGCTGCGCGACGTGCTGGGTAAATCGCCCGAGGCCATTGCCGCGTTCACCCGACGCAACGCACGCTAGGCGCGGGCCGGCTTCGCGCCCGCCTGGCGCGCCCCGGCCCGCGTCAGGCCGCCGCGTCCAGCATCCAATGGCGCGAGGCGAACCACCCGAGAAACACGCGCGCGCCCTACTCGCCCACCTCATGCTGCGGCAACGTCGCGCCGCGCGCCGCCTGCTGCAAGCCGCGCATGACCGGACGGAACAGCGCCTGGAACGCCGCCCCCTGCGCCGCCAGGTGCGCCTGCATGGCAGCGATGGTCTCATCCCGCTCGGCCGGCGCCGCCAGCGACAGGAAGAACACCGCCTGCCGCCAGGCGATGGCGGTGTTGCGCAGCATGCGGATACGGGCATGCCAGACATCGATCTTCATCTGCTGGCGTGCGCAGAGCCACTCGAACGCGGCAAAGGCCAACTGGCCGTAGCGCTCGTTCAAGGCGGGTCCCAAGCCGGCACCGGCCACCAGCAGCGCCAGGTTGTGGGTGGTCAGGATCTGCTGCTGTTCGATCACCATGCCATTGGCGCCCACCTGCCCGAACCCCGGCGCCACGCCCGCGCGCGCGGCGCACAGCCTGACAAACGCCGCTTCGCCGCGTGCGGGCGACAACGCCAGGATGGCGGGCACCTCCAGCGCGTAGTAACGGGCGTACAGGCTGCCATCCAGCAAGGACGCCGCGCACCGCGCCGCCTCGACGAACTTGGGGCCGAACGCGCCCATGAAGATATCGGCGGCCAACTCCTCGCCCCAGGGCAGGTCGCGGCCGGCCCGTTCGCTCAAGGCGCGCAGCTCTTGCAGCAGCTTGTTGGGCAACGCGGCATGCGGAAAGGCGGTCACGGCCAGGCCCGCGATCTCGGTCAATGCGGCGCCGGCCGCGTCGGCATCCTGCTGCGCCGGCTGGCGCTGGGCTTGGACAGCGGCAATCCAGGGCAGATCACCAAAAGCCGCCTGACGCGCCAGATTCAACAGCAACAGGGACCGCCGGCGCCGGAATGCGCGATAGGCCGCCTCGACCAGCGTCCGCAGCGCGGGATCGGCAAAGCCCGCCCCTTGTTGCGAGGCGGTGACCTGCGGCGTCAAGGTGGCCAGGAATTCGCCCGAGCGTATCAAGCCCCGTTCGACCAATTGCGGCAGCGTACCGCTCTGGCAGCGCCGCACCCGCCGCGCCACGGGCGCCGGCACGGCCAGCCCTGCCGGCAGACCCGCGTCGCGCGCCTCGGCCGCCGCCAGCGGCGCCAGCACGGGCGTCAGGTCCGGCACGCCGGCCTGTTCGGGATAGTCCCGCAAGCGGGTGGCGACCACCCGCGCCGCCGCGTCAAAGCCCGGCGCGGCGACATCGCCGCGCTGCCGGGTCCGCAGGTCCTGCACCGCCCGCCCGTCCGGCGCGCCGTGCGCCGCCACGTAGTCCTGCACCAGGCGGCGCACCCGCCCCACCTGCCTGCCCGTCAACGTTTCGGCGGCCCGAACGCATTGCGCCAGCAGATCGAACAACTCGCGTTTGTGTCGGTGCCGCCGCGACACGCCGCCCAGCGGCTGCCCGGCCGCCGCCTGCGCCGCCTCGACCTCGCGCACCAGCGCCGCCGCGCGTTCCGCCCAGCCCTCGGGGTACTGCCTGCACGGCCAATCGTCTTGCACCGTTTCCAGGAACAGGGCGACCGCGCGGTCATGGCGCGGCAGCAGCTCATTCACGGTTGCCCGCTGCGCCTGCAGACGCGACGGCGGCGCCAGCGCCGCCAGCAGGCTGGCGACCTCGCCCGCGGTCCTGACATGCAGGTCCGAAGCGGCCGGTTCGTCGCCGGCCCAAGGCGCGGGATAGAAGCGCAGGCGATCGAAGAACGGTGCCAGCACCGCGACCAGGTCGCGCGCGGCCTGCGCCTGCCCTTGCCGCAGCAGCCAGGCCACCGTCAACAGCGCCGCTTCTTCGGGCAGATCGACGTGATAGTCGCCATCGGCCAGGCGCGCCTGCAATTGGGCAATGCCTGTCTCGCCAAGAAAATATGCATTCAGATCGCGCCGCTCGTGGCCCGCGCGGATGCCCGGCGTGCGGGCGGCCAGCTCGCGCTCGAACTCCGTCAGCGGCCCGCCCGCCAGCAGCGCGCCGGTGGCGAACCCGCCCGTGACGACTTCCAGCGTGACCCAGTCGGGAATGCCAGCCAGCGGCGTACGCGAGCCATAGTCGACCGTGCCAGCCAACGCCTGTTCCAGCACCTGTCGCCAGCGCAGCACGCGCTCGGCGGCGCGCTCGCGCACGTCGGGATCGGCGTGGGTCTCGTGGGTCAGGAAGGCCTTGGCGAGCATGGCGGCCGCGTAACCGCTGCCGACCGCACCCGCCTCTGGCGCGTCGTCGTGATGCATCGAGCACCTGGGAGAAAGAGGGATCCGGGAGCTGGAGTCGAACCAGCGCCTATCCAGACTGGAGCCGGATGTTCTACCGCTGAACTATCCCGGAATTGGGGCCAGTATAAACACAGCCCTGCCGCGAAAAAAATCGGCCGCTACAAGAGCGGCCGACTTCGATGCGGACGAGGCTTACGCCACCGCGACCGGAATCTTGCCGATCTTGGCCTGCCATTCCTTCGGGCCGGTCGTGTGGACCGAGGTGCCCTGGGCGTCCACCGCCACGGTCACCGGCATGTCCTTCACGTCGAATTCGTAGATGGCTTCCATGCCCAGGTCGGCAAAGCCCAGCACCTTGGCGCCGCGGATGGCCTTGGACACCAGGTACGCCGCGCCGCCCACGGCCATCAGGTAAGCCGAGCCGTGCTTCTTGATCGCCTCGATGGCGACGGGGCCGCGTTCGGACTTGCCGATCATCGAGATCAGGCCGGTCTTCTCCAGCATCATGTCGGTGAACTTGTCCATGCGCGTCGCGGTGGTCGGGCCGGCGGGGCCCACCACTTCGTCGCCCACCGGATCCACCGGACCCACGTAATAGATGACGCGGTTGGTGAAGTCCACCGGCAGCGGCTCGCCCTTGGCCAGCATGTCCTGGATGCGCTTGTGCGCGGCATCGCGGCCCGTCAGCATCTTGCCCGACAGCAGCAGGGTCTGGCCCGGCTTCCAGCTGGCGACTTCTTCGCGCGTCAGCGTGTTCAGGTCGACCTGCCTGGACTTGTTGTAGTCGGGCGCCCAGTGCACTTCGGGCCACTCGGACAGCGACGGCGGATCCAGGCGCGCAGGGCCCGAGCCGTCCAGCTCGAAGTGCGCATGGCGGGTGGCGGCGCAGTTCGGGATCATGGCGACGGGCTTGGAGGCCGCGTGCGTCGGGAAGGTGCTGATCTTGACGTCGAGCACGGTGGTCAGGCCGCCCAGGCCCTGCGCGCCAATGCCCAGCGCGTTGACCTTCTCGTACAGCTCGATGCGCAGCTCTTCCAGCTTGTTCTGCGGGCCGCGGGCCAGCAGTTCGTACATGTCGATATCTTCCATCAGCGACTGCTTGGCCATCAGCATGGCCTTTTCGGCGGTGCCGCCGACGCCGATGCCCAGCATGCCCGGCGGGCACCAGCCGGCGCCCATGGTCGGGACCGTCTTGAGCACCCAGTCCACCAGCGAGTCGCTGGGGTTGAGCATGGCGAACTTGGACTTGTTTTCCGAACCGCCGCCCTTCGAAGCCAGCTGCACGTCGACCTTGTCACCCGGGACAAGCTCGACGTGCAGGATACAGGGCGTGTTGTCGCGGGTGTTCTTGCGGGCGAACAGCGGATCGTCCAGCACCGAAGCACGCAGCGGATTGTCCGGGTTCAGGTAGCCGCGGCGCACGCCTTCGTCGCACAGTTCCTGCAGCGTGCGCCTGGTGTCGAAGCGCACTTCCATGCCGACCTTCAGGAACACGTTGACGATGCCGGTGTCCTGGCACAGCGGACGCTTGCCTTCGGCGCACATGCGCGAGTTGGTCAGGATCTGGGCCATCGCGTCGCGCGCGGCCGGGCTTTCCTCGCGCTCGTAGGCGCGGGCCAGGTGGCGGATGTAGTCGACGGGGTGGTAGTAGCTGATGAACTGGATGCCATCAGCGATAGACTGGATGAAGTCTTCTTCTTTGATGAGGACGGACATGGCGATATGCGAGTTACGAAGGGAACGTGAAAACGCGGCCGGCTAGCCGGCCGCGGAATGAAAGAAGAATTTTTTTGCCGCCGGGCCGCCCCAAGGCAAAAAGGCCCCCCCGGGGGGCAGCTAGCTCGCATAGCGAGCGCGGCGTGGGGGCACAAATTTTGCCGCCGGGCCGCCCCAAGGCAAAAAGGCCCCCTCGGGGGGCAGCTAGCTCGCGCAGCGAGTGCGGCGTGGGGGCAAGATTCATTTACCCTGCCAGACGGGCTTGCGCTTCTCGGCAAAGGCGGTGGCGCCTTCTTTCGCATCGGCCGACGCGAAAATATGGGCGATCAGCGGCCGCTGGCGGTCGAACATCTCGTCCTGGTTCCAGTCGCCCGACTGCGCCACGATGCTCTTGGCGGTCTGCACCGACAGCGGGCCGTTCTCGACGATGGCGCGGGCCAGTTCCAGCGCGCCGGCCAGGGCGCCGCCGGGTTCGGTCAGGCGGTTGACCAGGCCGAAGCCGTAGGCGCGCTCGGCGGTCAGCATGTCGCCGGTCAGGATCACTTCCATGGCGATATGGTAGGGCAGGCGACGCGGCAGGCGCAGCATGCCGCCGGCGCCGGCCACCAGGCCGCGCTTGACCTCGGGCAGGCCGAACTTGGCGTTGCTGGCAGCCACGATCAGGTCGGACGCCAGGGCCATTTCGCAGCCGCCGGCCAGGGCATAGCCTTCGACCGCGGCGATCAGGGGCTTCTTGGGCGGCGCTTCGTTCAGGCCGGCGAAACCGCGGCCTTCCACATACGGACGCTGGCCCGACTTGGCAAAGGCCTTCAGGTCCATGCCCGACGAGAACGTGCCGCCCGCGCCCGTCAGGATGCCGATGCGCACGTCGTCGCGGCTGTCCAGCTGGTCCAGCGCGGCGGCCATGGCCTGCGCGGTTTCCAGGTTGATGGCGTTCTTGGCTTCGGGACGGTTGATCGTGATGATCTGGATGCCGTCGGCGACTTCCACCGTGATCAGGTCAGACATGCGGATGCTCCTTCCAGGGGTGTTGGTTTTATATAAGACTGGGCGTCAACCCGGAATGATACGACCAATGGTTGGCCGCCGCAGGCACGCGGCCGGCCGGTGTCCGCCAGGAGCACGCCAGCTGCCGCAACCCGCCATCCGTCCCCGGCAGGCCGTTCCATGGCGAGGCGACGCCGGAAAATGTAACGGCGGGGATGTCGCCCCATTTCCGGGGGCCGGCCCCCGCCCTGCCCCGGGCCAGTTAAAATGCCCGGTTTCCCACGCCCACGGCAGACGTCGCCCGGCGACCGAATTCCAAGAATCCTATGCTCACCTTTCAGCAAATCATCCTTACGCTCCAGGAATACTGGGACAAGCAGGGTTGCGCCCTGCTGCAGCCCTACGACATGGAAGTCGGCGCCGGCACCTCGCACACGGCCACGTTCCTGCGGGCCATCGGGCCGGAACCCTGGCGCGCCGCCTACGTGCAGCCCTCGCGCCGCCCCAAGGATGGCCGCTACGGCGAAAACCCCAACCGCCTGCAACACTATTACCAGTACCAGGTGGTGCTGAAACCCGCGCCCCCGGAAATCCTGGACCTGTACATCGGTTCGCTCAAGGCGCTGGGCATCGACCCCACGCAGCACGACATCCGCTTCGTCGAAGACGACTGGGAAAACCCCACCCTGGGCGCCTGGGGCCTGGGCTGGGAAGTCTGGCTCAACGGCATGGAAGTCACCCAGTTCACCTACTTCCAGCAAGTGGGCGGCCTGGACTGCACCCCGACCACCGGTGAAATCACCTACGGCCTGGAACGCCTGGCCATGTACCTGCAGGACGTGCAAAGCGTGTACGACCTGGTCTGGACCGAAGGCGCCAACGGCAACCGCGTGCTGTACCGCGACGTCTTCCACCAGAACGAGGTCGAGCAATCCACCTATAACTTCGAGCACTCGTCGGCCGAAATGCTGTTCTCGCATTTCAACGACTACGAAGCCGAAGCCAAGCGCCTGATGGACGTGCCCCTGGCGCTGCCCGCCTACGAGGCCGCCCTGAAGGCCGCGCACACCTTCAACATGCTGGACGCGCGCGGCGCGATCAGCGTGACCGAACGCGCCGCCTACATCGGCCGCATCCGCAACCTGTCGCGCGCCGTCGCGCAGGCCTACTACGATTCCCGCGAACGACTGGGCTTTCCCATGCTGGGCCGCGACAAGGCCGCCGGGGAGGCTGCATAAATGACGACGAACATCCGCCCGCTGCTGGTCGAACTGCTGACCGAAGAACTTCCGCCCAAGGCCCTGCAGAAGCTGGGCCAGGCCTTTGCCGAAGGCGTGCGCGCCACGCTGCAGCGCCACGGCCTGCTGGCCGACGGCTGCGCCGTGCAGGCATTTTCCACGCCGCGCCGCCTGGCCGTGCACCTGTCGGCCGTGCTGGCCCAGGCGCCCGACCAGGCCTACGCCGAAAAGCTGATGCCCGTGAAGATCGGCCTGACCGAAGACGGCAAGGCGACCCCGGCGCTGCAGAAGAAGCTGGCCGCCAAGGGCCTTGAGAACATCGACCTGGCCACCCTGGAACGCGAATCCGACGGCAAGCAGGACTACCTGGTCGCCCGCGGCACCGCCCCCGGTGCGCAGCTGGCTGTCGGCCTGCAGGAAGGCATCGACGCGGCCATCGACGGCCTGCCGATCCCCAAGGTCATGCGCTACCAATTGGCCGACGGTGTCACCACCGTGAAGTTCGTGCGCCCGGCGCACGGCCTGGTCGCGCTGTTCGGCGCCGACGTGGTGCCGGTCACCGCGCTGGGCCTGACCGCCGGCCGCGAGACGCTGGGCCACCGCTTCATGAGCAGCGGCGCTGTCTCGTTCGCCAACGCCGACGTCTACGCTGCCACCCTGGCCGAAAAGGGCCATGTGGTGGCCTCGTTCGAAGGCCGTCGCGACGAGATCCAGCGCCAGTTGCTGGACCACGCCGGCCGCCTGTCCGCCACCCTGGGCGACGACCCGGAAGTAGCCGCGCTGCTGGACGAAGTGACCGCCCTGGTCGAACACCCCACCGTCTACGTGGGCCAGTTCGAGGAACAGTTCCTGCAAGTGCCGCAGGAATGCCTGATCCTGACCATGCGGTTGAACCAGAAGTACTTCCCGCTGTTCGACCCGGCCACCGGCCGCCTGACGCACCGCTTCCTGATCGTGAGCAACATGCACACGGACAACCCGGTGAACATCGTCGAAGGCAACCAGCGCGTGGTGCGCCCGCGCCTGGCCGACGCCCAGTTCTTCTTCGAAACCGACCGCAAGACGCCGCTGGCCGCGCGCGTCGAGCAACTGGGCTCGATCGTCTACCACAACAAGCTGGGCACCCAGCTTGAACGCGTCGAACGCGTGCGTGCCATCGCCCGCGACGTGGCCGGCAAGCTGGGCAGCGACGTCACCGCCGCCGATCGCGCCGCGCTGCTGGCCAAGGCCGACCTGGGTTCGAACATGGTGGGCGAATTCCCCGAACTGCAAGGCATCATGGGCGCCTACTACGCCGCCGGCGACGGCGAGCCGGACAGCGTCGTGCAAGCCCTGCGCAGCCAGTACCGCAACCGCTACGACGCCCCCGTCACGCAAGACGGCCTGACCGCCGCCACCCTGTTCATCGCCGAGCGCGCCGAAACCCTGGTCGGCATCTGGGCCATCGGCCTGGCGCCCACCGGCGAACGCGACCCCTTCGGCCTGCGCCGCGCCGCGCTGGGCTTGATCAGCGCGTTCGAGCAACTGGCCGCGGGCGGCTGGCTCAAGCTCAACCAGGACGGCCCGCTGTCGCTGGACGGCCTGCTGGCCGCCACGGCCGCCACCTTCCCGGCCGGCAAGATCCCCGCCGAGACGCTGGCGGAAGTGCGCACCTTCATCTACGAGCGCTACCGCAACCAGCTCATCAACGACCACGACCGCAATGCGGTCGAGGCCGTCATCGCCCTCGCGCCGCCGCTGCACCAGGTGGCCGAGCGCGTGCGCGCCGCCGCCGCCTTCGCGCAGTTGCCCGAAGCCGCCAGCCTGGCCGCCGCCAACAAGCGCATCGGCAACCTGCTCAAGAAAGCCGAAGGCGAGATCGGCGCGGTCAACGACGCCGCCCTGGTCGAGCCCGCCGAAAAGGCGCTGGCCGCCTCGATTGCCACGCTGCGCCCGCAAGCCGAGGCGCAACTGGCGGCCGGCGACTTCGCCGCCAACCTGCGCACTCTGGCCCAGGCCCGCGAACCCGTCGACGCCTTCTTCGCCGACATCATGGTCATGGCCGACGACCCCGCCGTGCGCGCCAACCGGCTGGCGCTGCTGGGCCAGTTGCACGCCCTGATGAACCAGGTGGCTGACATCTCCAGGCTGGCACAGTGAAACTCATCATCCTCGACCGCGACGGCGTCATCAACCAGGACAGCGACGCATTCGTCAAGAATCCCGACGAATGGATCGCCCTGCCCGGCAGCCTGCAGGCCATCGCCCGCCTGACCCAGGCGGACTGGACCGTGGTTGTCGCCACCAACCAGTCGGGCCTGGCCCGCGGCCTGTTCGACATGGACACGCTCACCGCCATCCACACCAAGATGCGGCGCGAGCTGGCCGCGGCCGGCGGCAGCGTCGATGCCGTCTTCATGTGCCCGCATGGCCCGGACGACAACTGCACCTGCCGCAAGCCGCGACCCGGCATGTTCGAGCAGATCGGCCACCGCTACGACGTCGACCTGGCCGGCGTGCCGGCCGTGGGCGATTCGCTGCGCGACCTGCAGGCCTCCAGCGCGGCGGGCTGCTCGCCCTGGCTGGTGCTGACCGGCAACGGCAAGAAGACGCTGGCAAAAGGCGGCCTGCCCGACAACACGCGGGTCTGCGACGACCTGTCGGCCGTGGCCGACGCCCTGCTCCAGGACAACTGATGGCCCGGCTGCGCTCGTTCCTGTATTTCCTGTTCCTGGCCATCACGGTCATCCCCTACGCCTTCGCCTGCATCCTGTGGGCGCCGCTGCCGCTGCACCTGCGCTACAAGCTCACGGTCGGCTGGCCGCGCCTGGCCATCTGGGGCGCCAAGGTGTTCTGCGGCATCCGCTGGCAGGTCAAGGGCTGGGAAAACCTGCCCGACGGCCCCGCCGTACTGCTGTCCAAGCACCAGTCGGCCTGGGAAACCCTGTTCTTTCCGGCCTACATGCCGCGCGAAGTCTGCTTCGTCTACAAGAAAGAACTGCACATGGTGCCGTTCTTCGGCTGGGGCCTGGCGCTGCTGCGCATGATCGCCATCGACCGCGCCAAGGGCCGCGACGCCTTCGAACAGGTGGTCAAACAGGGCCAGACTCGGCTGGACGAAGGCCGCTGGCCGCTGCTGTTCCCGGAAGGCACCCGCGTGCCGCCGGGCAAGACCGCACGCTTCAAGATGGGCGGCGCCCTGCTGGCCTCGCGCACCGGCGCGGTCGTCATTCCGGTCGCGCACAATGCCGGCGAATGCTGGCGGCGAAACGCCTTCGTCAAATATCCGGGCCTGGTTACGCTATCCATCGGTCCCGCGATAGAATCCAAGGGAATCTCCCCCGAAGAACTGAACCAGAAAGTGCAAGACTGGATCGAAGGGGAAATGCGGCGTCTCAACCCTGAAAGGTATGGCCAGCACTGATCAGCTCGAACTTCTGTTCGACGTGCACGACCACGACGCGCCCTCGGGCGCGTCGCCGCTGAACGCGCGCCCCCCAGCTCGGCCCTCAGTCCCACGCGCTGCCCCGCCTGACGTCCACCCGCAGTCTGCGCTGTTGTTTCCCGCCGCATCGCCTGTCGCGCCCCCTGCTGTTACGCCCCCTGCGGCCGCGCCATCCGCCCCCAAGCCTGCCGGCGAGCCGTTGCTGACGCTGTCACCCAACGCCGCCTCGCGCGTGCCCACGCCCTGCCCCGATCCCATGCCGCCTGGCGCCCGCTGGCGCGAGGTCGACACCGACCCGCAACCCATCGGCTTCGTGCTGCTGCGCTCGCGTCGCCGCAGCATCGGCTTTGTCATCACCGACGACGGCCTGCGCGTCACGGCGCCCAACTGGGTCACGCTGGCGCAGATCGACGACGCCGTGCGCGAAAAAGCCCGCTGGATCGTCGCCAAGCTGCGCGAATGGCACACCCGCAAGCAACAGCTGGCCATGGCGCATACGCGCTGGCAGGCCGGCGGCGAACTGCCCTACCTGGGCAAGCGCATCGTGCTGGGCGTGGGGGGTGACAGCCGCCAGACCTACCTCTCGGGTGAAGCCGACGCCCCCGCCGATGGCGACACGCTGTGGCTGGCGCTGCCCGCCACGGCCGACCAGGGCCGCATCCGCGATGCCGCGCAGGCCTGGCTGCAACAGCGTGCCGGCGCCTGGTTCGGCGCGCGGCTGGCGCACTTCCTGCAGATCAGCGGCCTGAAGATCCGCCGCTGGCGCCTGTCGTCGGCGGCCACGCGTTGGGGCTCGTGCACCAGCGACGGCAACATCATGCTGAACTGGCGCCTGATCCACTTCGCGCCGGCCATCATCGATTACGTGATCGCGCACGAACTTGCTCACTTGCGCGAAATGAACCACAGCCAGGATTTCTGGCGCGAAGTGGGCCAGATCCTGCCCGACTTCGAAGAAGCCAAGAACGTGCTGCGGCGCCACGATCCCGCCTCGCTCCCCCAATTCTAGGAATGGCGCGAGGCGACTTTGCGACCCCCTCGGAGACACCAAAAATGCTGCTGCTGATTCCCGGCCCGGTCACGACCGATGCCCGGGTGAAGGCCGCCATGGCGCAGGATTACGCGCCCTGGGACAACGAATTCCGCGCGCTCTACCGCAAGGTCTGCGCCGGCGTGCTGCGCGTGGCCCAGGCCGACGCCGCCCACCACGAAGCGCTGGCGCTGCCGGGCTGCGGCCATTTCGCGGTCGAAGCCGCGATCCGCACCTTCGTCCCCGCGGGCGGACGCCTGCTGGCGCCGTCCACCGGCGCCTACGCCAGCCGACTGCAGAAGCTGGCGGCCGACGCGGGCCGCATCGCCGTGCCGCTGGCCGTCGGCGCACGCGAACGCGTCGATCCGCAAGCCGTGGCGCGGGCGCTTGAACAAGACCCCACGCTGACCCATGTGGCGCTGGTCTACAGCGAAACCGGCAGCGGCATCTGCCACGACGTGCCCGAACTGGCCCGGGTGGCCCACGCCCTGGGCCGCCGCGTCATCGTCGACGCCGTGTCGGCCTTCGGCGCGCTGCCGCTGGACCTGGCTGCCCTGCCGGCCATCGATGCCGTCGTGCTCACCGCCAACAAATGCCTGGAAGGCCTGCCCGGCGCCGCCTTCGTCGTGGCCCGCCGTGACCGCCTGCAAGCCGCCCAGGGCAACGCCGGCAGCTGGTCGCTGGACCTGGCCGACATCTACCAGCACACGCTGGCGCCCAACGCCGGCCCGCGCTTCACCCCGCCCGCCCCGACGCTGGCGGCGCTGGCCGTGGCGCTCGATCTGTATCACCAGGAAGGTCGCGAAGCCCGCCTGGCGCGCTACACCGCCAACATGCGCACGCTGTACGAGGGCGTGGCCGGCCTGGGCCTGACGCCCTACCTGCCGCCCGACCTGCAAGGCCCTATCGTCGTCAACGTGCATGCGCCCGACGCCCCGACCTGGAACCTGCAGCTGTTCGTCGATGCGCTCAAGCAGCGCGGCTTCATGCTCAGCAATTTCACCAACACCGAACAACCCACCTTCCGGGTCGGCTGCATCGGCGCCTTCGGGCCCGACCAGATGCGGCTTGCGGTCGACGCCATGGGCGGCGCGCTGCAAGACCTGGGCATTTCCAGGGACCACGCCGGGCATGCCCGGTTCGTCCCCCATCCCCTCACCGCCTAAGGATTTTCCCCATGCGTATGCTCCACACCATGCTGCGAGTCGGCAACCTCGACAAGTCCATCGATTTCTACACCAACGTGCTCGGCATGCGCGTCCTGCGCCGCAACGACTACCCCGACGGCAAGTTCACCCTGGCCTTCGTGGGCTACCAGGACGAATCCGAAGGCGCCGTCATCGAGCTGACCCACAACTGGGACACCGACAAGTACGACCTGGGCACCGGCTACGGCCACATCGCCCTGGAAGTCGACAACGCCTACGACGCCTGTGACAAGGTCAAGGCGCGCGGCGGCAAGGTCACCCGCGAAGCCGGCCCGATGAAGCACGGCACCACCGTGATCGCATTCGTGGAAGATCCGGACGGCTACAAGATCGAGTTCATCCAGAAGAAAGGACGCGTGGACTGAAGCCCCCACGCCATCGCCATGATCCACACCATCCTGAAAATGGGCGATCCCCGGCTGCTGCGCGTGGCGCCGCCGGTCGAGCGCTTCGATACCCCCGAGCTGCACGCCCTGATCGCAGACATGTTCGAGACCATGGCGGCGGCGCAAGGCGTAGGCCTGGCCGCGCCGCAGATCGGCGTGGACCTGCAACTGGTCATCTTCGGCTTTGACCGCAACGAGCGCTATCCCGACGCGCCCGCGGTGCCGCAGACCATCCTGTGCAATCCCGTCATCACGCCGCTGTCGGACGAGATGGAAGACGGTTGGGAAGGCTGCCTGTCGGTGCCAGGCCTGCGCGGCATGGTGCCGCGCTACCGCCACATCCACTACCGCGGCAAGGATCCCTACGGCCGCGACATCGAGCGCGAAGCCGACGGCTTCCATGCCCGGGTGGTGCAGCACGAATGCGACCACCTGATCGGCCGGCTGTATCCGTCCCGGATCCAGGATTTCACGAAGTTCGGCTTCACGGAAATCCTGTTCCCGGGCATGGACCCGAATCAGGACGACTGATCGGCAGGCGGTGTCGGCGCGGGCTTGACGTCCGTGCCGGCATCGGCCGTGGCCGCGGGCTCGTGTGCCGGCGAGGCTTCGGTCTTGGCCGCGGGCTCGCGGCCCGGCGTGGCTTCGGCCTCTGCCGCCTGCGGCGACAGGTCGCGCGGCGCGAAATCATCCACTTGCAGCACCCGCGACACGATCGCCTCGGCCTCTTCCAGCTGCGCCGCCTGCGATGCCGAGATCGCGCCATGGCGATGCGCCTCGCGCCAGTCGCGCACCCCCGACTGCTTGAGCCGGTCGCGGATCGGCTGCACCGCATCCACCACCGCAAAGGCGCGCGTCAGCAGCGCCAGCGGATCATCGTCTTGCGCACTGTCGGCCGCCGCCCGTTGCAGGTCGGCCGCCAACCGCACGTGGGTGGGCGACGGTTTGAGCAGCAGTTCGGCGCATTCGCGGGTCAGCGCGTCGTCCGGCCCCTTGGCCAGCCGCAGCGGCAGGATAGCCGCCCGCAAGCCCCAGGCCATCACCCGGCCGGGCAAGTTCGACAGCACCTGGTCCATGCGTTTTTCGATTTCCGCGTAGCCCTGTTGCAGGCACCAATGCACCAGCGGCAGGTCGTCGTGCTTGCGGCCTTCGTCTTCCCAGCGCTTGAGCACCGCCGACAGCAGGTACAGCTCGGACAGGATGTCGCCCAGCCGCGCCGAGATCATCTCGCGGCGCTTCAGCCCGCCGCCCAGCTGGGCCAGCGTGGCATCCGCCAGCAGCGCGAAGCCGGACGCATAGCGCCCCAGCCGGCGATAGTGCCGGGCGGTGGGTCCGGACACCGGCGACGGCGCCAGGACGCCGCCCGTCCAGGCGCGGCCGATGGCACGCAGCGCATTCATGCCGGTGTGCCGCAAGTGACGCCAGAACACGTCATGGAAGACCTCCATGCCGCGCTCTTCGTCGGGGTTGCCCAGCGCCAGCATTTCCGGCATCAGGTACGGATGGGCACGGATGGCACCCTGGCCGAAGATGATCAGGTTGCGGGTCAGGATGTTGGCGCCTTCCACCGTAATGGCGATGGGCACCGCGCGGTACAGCGCACCCAGGTAATTGCTGGGCCCGTCGATGACCGCCCGGCCGGCATGCACGTCCATGGCGTCGTTGACCGACACCCGCATGCGTTCGGTGGCGTGGTACTTCATGATGCCCGACACCACCGCGGGCTTCACATCCTGGTTCAGCGCCGCGCAGGTCAACCGGCGAGCGGCTTCCACCAGGTAGGCATTGCCCGCCAGGCTGGCCAGCCTTTCCTGCACGCCCTCGAACTTGCCTACCGGGATGCCGAACTGTTCACGCACCCGGGCATACATGCCGGTGGCGTGGGCGCTCATGACGCAGGCGGCGGCCGACAGCGATGGCAGCGAAATGCCGCGCCCCGCAGCCAGCGCGCTCATCAGCATCTGCCAGCCGTGGCCGGCGTGCTCGGCCCCGCCGATCAGGGCGTCCAGCGGCACGAACACGTCGTGGCCGCGGTTGGGGCCGTTCTGGAACACCTGCATGGCCGGCAGGTGGCGGCGGCCGATCTCGACACCGGGCGCGTCGGTGGGCACCAGCGCCACCGAAATGCCGATGTCGCGCGCGCCGCCCAGGATGCCATCGGGGTCCGACATCTTGAATGCCAGCCCCAGCACCGTGGCCACCGGCCCCAGCGTGATGTAGCGCTTGTGCCAATTCAGCCGCACGCCGATCAGCTCGCGGCCGTCGATGACCTGACGGCAGACGACACCGGTATCGACCATGGACGCGGCGTCGGACCCCGCTTCGGGGCTGGTCAGCCCGAAGCACGGCACCTCGCGGCCATCGGCCAGGCGGGGCAGCCAGTAGTCGCGCTGGGCGGGCGTGCCGAACTGCAGCAGCAGCTCGCCCGGTCCCAGCGAATTGGGCACCATCACAGTGACCCCGGCGGTGATGGAATAGGCGGAAATGCGCCGCACCACTTCGGAATGCGCGTAAGGCGAAAAACCCAGCCCGCCGTAGCGCTTGGGAATGATCATGCCGAAAAAGCGCTGTGCCTTCAGAAACGCCCAGACCTCGGCCGGCAGGTCGCGCCGGTTCCAGGTGATGTCCCATTCGTCCAGCATGGCGCACAGCTGCGCCACGGGGCCGTCGATGAAGCGCTGTTCGTCGGGCGTCAGGGTGGCGGCGGGCACATCGAGCAGCTTGCGCCAATCGGGGTTGCCGGTGAACAGGTCGGCATCCCACCAGGTGTCGCCAGCCTCGATGGCTTCGCGTTCGGTGGGCGACAGCGGCGGCATGGCCTTGCGGGCCCAACGGTAAGCGGGTTCGGAGATGCGGCGCCGGCGCCATGCGTTCAAATCCATGTGCTCCCCTTCTTGTTCGATGCCACTGGGCGTATCGGGTCAAAGTACCAGAATTGGGGGGCCGGGGCCAAGCTGGAGCGGGCTGACTCTGCGACAATGGGCCTCCCCTTTGCGGGAACGCAATCAACCGCTATCCAGGCACACGCCGCATGCTGAACAAACTCTGGCTGGGCTTTTTCCTGACGGCCACCGCTGCCGCCCTGTACCGCTGGCTGGCCATCGGCGAGCCCGACGTCTTTCGCGCCATGGTCGCCAGCCTGTTCGACATGGCGCGCATCTCGGTCGAAGTCATGGTGCTGCTGTTCGGCACCCTGACGCTATGGCTGGGGTTTCTGCGCATCGCCGAGCGCGCGGGCCTGGTCGAGAAGCTGGCGTGGCTGCTCGGCCCGCTGTTCGCCCGGCTGATGCCGGAGGTGCCGCGCAACCATCCGGCCATCGGCCTCATCACGCTGAATTTCGCCGCCAACGGACTGGGACTGGACAATGCCGCCACGCCCATCGGCCTGCGTGCCATGCGCGAGCTGCAATCGCTCAACCCCAAGCCGGACACCGCCACCAACGCGCAGATCCTGTTCCTGGTGCTGAACGCGTCATCATTGACGCTGCTCCCGGTGACCCTGTTCATGTTCCGCGCCCAGCAAGGCGCGGCCGATCCCACCTTGGTGTTCCTGCCGATCCTGCTGGCCACCAGCGCATCCACGCTGGCCGGCTTCCTGGCGGTGGCGGCCTGCCAGCGCCTGCGGCTGGCCGACCCGGTCATCCTGCTGTGGCTGGGCGGCGTGGCGCTGGTGCTGGGCGGCTTCATGGCGCTCCTGGCCAGCATGTCGGCCACCGCCATCGCCGCGCTGTCGTCGCTGATGGGCAACCTGGCCCTGTTCGGCATCCTGCTCGCCTTCCTGGTGGTGGGCGCCTGGAAAAAAGTGCCGGTCTACGAGGCCTTCATCGAAGGCGCCAAGGAAGGCTTCGACATCGCCAAGAGCCTGTTGCCGTACCTGGTGGCGATGCTGTGCGCGGTGGGCGTGTTGCGGGCCTCCGGCGCGCTGGACTTCCTGCTCGATGGCATTCGTTGGGTCGCCGCCCACGCCGGCTGGGACACGCGCTTCGTGGATGCCCTGCCCACCGCCCTGGTCAAGCCGTTCTCGGGCAGCGCAGCCCGCGCCCTGATGCTCGAGACCATGACGCACTTCGGGGTGGACAGTTTTCCGGCGCTGCTGGCGGCAGTGGTGCAAGGCAGCACCGAAACCACCTTCTACGTGCTGGCCGTGTACTTCGGTTCGGTCGGCATTTTGCGTGCGCGCCATGCGGTCGGCTGCGCGCTGGTCGCCGACCTGGCCGGCGTGCTCGCGGCCATCGGTGTGTGCTACTGGTTCTTCGGCTGAACGCCCGCGGCGCCGGTCCTGATCCGGACCGACGCCGCAGCCCGATCAATCGACCAGCAGGATCTTCATGCCATTGGTGCCGCCGCTGTCGCGGTAGAAGTCGCCCTTGGTCAGGATGACCCAGTCGCCCTCTTTCACCAGGTTGCGCTTCTTCAGTTCATCGATGGCGGCGTTGCTCAGGTCGGCCGGCTCGTAGTCGGACGGTGCGAACGGAATGGTGTAGACGCCGCGGAACATGGTGACGCGATTCTGCGTGACGCTGTGCGGGCTGTAGCAGTAGATCGGCACGCCGGAGCGGATGCGCGACATGATCAGCGGCGTGTGGCCGCTTTCGGTCAGCGCGATGATCGCCTTCACGCCCGGAAAATGGTTGGCCGCATACATCGCCGCCAGCGCGATGGTCTCGTCGCAGCGGGTGAAGGTTTCGCCCAGGCGATGGTGCGACTTGGTGCTGGTGGGGTGCTTTTCGGCGCCCAGGCACACGCGCGCCATGGCCTGCACGGTCTCGACCGGGTATTGGCCCGAGGCGCTTTCGGCCGACAGCATCACTGCATCGGTGTAGTCCAGCACCGCGTTGGCCACGTCGGACACTTCGGCCCGCGTGGGCATCGGGCTGGAAATCATGGACTCCATCATCTGGGTCGCGGTGATCACCACCTTGTTCAGCGTGCGTGCGTGCTGGATGATGCGCTTCTGGATGCCGACCAGTTCGGCGTCGCCCACTTCCACGCCCAGGTCGCCGCGTGCCACCATCACGCCATCGCTGGCGCGGATCAGCGCGTCCAGCGCCTCGTCGTCGGCCACCGCTTCGGCGCGTTCGATCTTGGCGATGATCCAGGCCTCGCTGCCCGCCGCGCGCAGCAGCTCGCGCGCTTCGTCGATGTCGCTGCCGTAGCGCGGGAACGACACGGCAACAAAGTCCAGCTGCATTTCGGCGGCCAGCTTGATGTCGACCCGGTCCTTGTCGGTCAGGCTGGGCGCGGACAAACCGCCGCCGCGCCGGTTGATGCCCTTGTTGTTGGACAGCGGGCCGCCCACCGTGACGGTGGTGTGGACCTCGTCGCCTTCGACCCGGTCCACCACCAGCACCACGCGACCATCGTCGAGCAGCAGCTCGTCGCCCACGCGGCAGTCCTGCACCAGTTCGGGGTAATCAATGCCTACGATGCTGGCCGTGCCGGCGTCTTTCGGATACACGCGCGACAGCGTGAACGGCTGGCCCACTTGCAGGTGCACCAGCTTGTCGGTGAAGCGCGCGATGCGGATCTTGGGGCCTTGCAGATCGCCCATGATGGCCACGAAGCGGCCTTGCCGCGCCGCGGTCTCGCGCACCAGGCGGGCGCGTTCGCGGTGATCGTCGGCGCTGCCGTGCGAGAAGTTCAGCCGTGCGACGTCCAGGCCCGCCTTGATCATGGCGTCGATGCGTTCTGGCGTCGACGTCGACGGGCCCAGGGTGGCGACAATTTTGGTGCGGCGCAATACAGGCATGGCGATCCACTCTCACATGAACAACGAAAGCGTTATGGTACGCCGCCCGCGAACGCGCGGGTATCATGGTCAACACCCTGACACCCTCTCTGCCGCCGCCATCGTGAAAATCGTCATCGCTCCTGACTCGTTCAAAGAAAGCGTTTCCGCACCCGTTGCCGCCGCGGCCATCGCGCGCGGCGTCAAGGCCGCCTTTCCCGGCGCCCAGACCGTCTGCATCCCCATGGCCGACGGCGGCGAAGGCACGGTGCAGGCCGTGCTGGCCGCGGCGGGCGGCCAGGCGCGGCAACGCACGGTCAACGACGCGCTGGGCCACAAGGTCGATGCCATCTGGGGCCTGCTCGATGACGGCACGGCCATCATCGAAATGGCCGCGGCGGCCGGCCTGGAACTGATCGCGCCGTCCAAGCGCGACCCCCTGCGCGCCAGCAGCCACGGCGTGGGTGAATTGATCGTGGCCGCGCTGGACGCCGGCGCCAAGCACATCATCCTGGGCCTGGGCGGATCGGCCACCAACGACGGCGGCGCCGGCATGCTCACCGCGCTGGGCCTGCGCCTGCTCGACAAGGACGGCCGCAGCTTGCCGCCCGGCGGCGGCGCACTGGGCCAACTCGCCAGCATCGACGCGCGCGGGCTGGATGCGCGCCTTGCCAACGTCCGCTTCGACATTGCCTCCGACGTCGACAATCCCCTGTGCGGGCCGCAAGGCGCATCCCATGTGTTCGGTCCGCAAAAAGGCGCTACGCCCGAGCAGGTGCAGACGCTGGATGGCATGCTGTCGCACTTCGCCGATGTCTGTGCGCGCCAGTTGGGCGCCGACCACCGCGACGAGGCCGGCGCGGGCGCCGCGGGTGGACTGGGCTTTGCCGCCAAGACCTTCCTCAATGCGCACTTCCGCCCCGGCGTCGACATCGTCGCCGAACTCGGCGGCCTGGCCGCGGCCATGGAAGGCGCCACGCTGGTGTTTACCGGCGAAGGCCGCATGGACGCCCAGACCCTGCGCGGCAAGACACCGGCCGGCGTCGCCCGCATCGCGCGCCAGGCCGGTGTGCCGGTGGTCGCCCTGGCCGGTTCGCTGGGCGAGGGTTACGAGGCCCTGCACGCCGGCGGCATCAGCGCCGCCTTCAGCCTGGCGCCCGGCCCCATCACGCTGCAGCAGGCGCTGGCCGATGCCGAACGCCTGCTGCACGATCGCGCGCGCGATGTCATGCAGCTATGGATGGCAGCGCAAAAGCGCATGCTGTAGTCCTTCGCGCTTTCACGACACGAAAAAAAGCCCGCGCGACGCGGGCTTTCTTGGGGGGATGCAGCGTCAGCCGCGCTGCAGGATGCCGGCCTCGACCAGCGCATCGGACAAGCGGATGTATCGGTCCACCGAAATGTCTTCGGCACGCGCCGTCGGCGCGATATCCAGCGCTTCCCAGGGCACCTGCGGTGCCCAGTCGGCCAGCACCCGGCGCAGCATCTTGCGACGCTGCGAGAACGCACGGGCCACCACCGTTTCGAAGGCGCGTTCGCTGACCGGCCGCAGGCGGTCGGCCGGCAACGGCACCATGCGCACGATGGCAGACACCACCTTGGGTGGCGGATCGAAGGCCTCGGGCGGCACGTCGAACAGCTTATGCATGCGGTAGCGCGATTGCAGCATCACCGACAGGCGGCTGAAATCGCCGCTGCCAGCCTGCGCCACCATGCGATCGATCACTTCGCGCTGCAGCATGAAGTGCTGGTCGCGGATGTGGTCGGCCCAGGTCATCAGGTGAAACAGCAGCGGACTGGAGATGTTGTACGGCAGGTTGCCCACCACGCGCAGGCCCTTGCCGAACTGCGAGAAATCCACGGTCAAGGCATCTGCCTCGACCACCGTCAGGCGATCGGGTTCGAATTGCTTGCGCAGGCGGGCCGCCAGATCGCGGTCGATTTCAACCGCGGTCAGGTGGTCCAGCCGTTCGAGCAGTGGCCGGGTCAGGGCAGACAAGCCGGGGCCGATCTCGACCACGGTATCGTCGCGGGCGGGCCCGACCGCCCGGACGATGGACTCGACCACGCTCTCGTCGGTCAGGAAGTTCTGGCCAAAGCGCTTGCGCGCCTGGTGTGAAGACATGAAAAGCCCGGGCTGGTGATCAGCGGTTGTTCTGGTTGATACGGTCCTGCTTTTCAAGGCGGTTGTCCACGTACGCCTGGGCGCGCAGTTGATCAAGCCAATCTTCAAAAGCGGGTTGGGCGCGGCGCTCGAACAGGATCTGGCGAGCCTTCATGCGCGCCAGGTCGTCGGTGGCGTCATGCTGACGGCGCTCTTCGACCTGGATCAGGTGCCAGCCGAACGGCGTCTGGATCGGTTGGCTGATGTCACCCGGCTTGAGCGCGTTCATCGCGGCCTCGAACGGCGGCACGGTCTCGCCCGGATTCAGCCAGCCGAGATCGCCGCCCTGCGGCGCCGTCGCGTCCTGCGAGTACTGGCGTGCCATGTCTTCGAACTTGGCATCGCCGGCCACCAGGCGCTGACGCACCTGTTCGAGCCGCTGGCGAGCCAGCTCGTCGCTCATGACGGTGGAGGTCTTGATCAGGATGTGACGCGCGTGCGTCTGCATCACTTCCACCGGGCCTTGCGGCGCTTGCGCCTGGGGCTGCGGACGCGGTTGCGGGGCCGGCGTGGGCACCGGCGCACGTGCCGTACGGCTGGGTGCGGGCTGCGCGGTGCCGCGGTCCATGACCTTCAGGATATGAAAGCCGTTGCCGCTTTGCAGCAGCGTGCTGACCTGGCCTTTTTGCAGGTTGGCGATGGCCTTGGCGAACAGGTCGGGCCAGCCGTCCAGCGGACGCACGCCCATGACCCCGCCCTGAAGGGCTTCGGGGCCATCGGAACTGGCGGCGGCCAGGCTGGCGAAGTCGTCGCCGCGCTTGGCGCGCGCCAGCAGTTCTTCAGCCTTCTTGCGCAAGGCGGCCACCTGGTCCGGTGACGAGCCTTCCGGCACGCGCACCAGGATCTGCGCCACGGCGTACAGCATGGGGCCCGCGGGGGCCGCAGCCTGCTCGGGCGCCGCTTGCGGCTGGGCCGGTTGCTGCGCCTGCTGGGCCGGCTGCGCGGCGGCGGCGAATGCCGGATTGCGGCGCTGGTCTTTCAGGAAGGCGTCCACTTCGGCATCGGAGATGACGATGTTGGAATCCACCGCGCGCTGGCGCAGACGATCCGAACGGATCTCGTCACGCAGGGACTTGCGGTAGCTGTCCCAGGTAGTGCCGGACTTCTCGATTTCCTGGCGCAGTTGCGCCGCGCTGATCTTGTTGCGCTCGGCAATGGTTTTGATGGCCTGGTCGACCTGGGCGTCGTCCACCCGGATCCCCATGCGGTCGGCTTCGTGGCGCTGCACCCGCTCCATGATGAGGCGTTGCAGCACCTGGTGCTGCAGCGTCTTGTCGTCAGGCACCTGGATGCCACGCGCCTTGAGTTCGCCGGCAATGCGCAGCGAGGCATCGCGCAGTTCGCGCAGGGTGATCACGTCCTTGTCGACCACGGCGGCAATGCCGTCGACGAACTGCTCGCCAGCAGGCTGCGACGCGGCTTTCTGCGCGGTGGGCGCGTTCTTGCCGCCCTTGCCGGTCGGCTCCGCCGCATGCGCGGCGGAGAAGGCGGCGCAAACGGCCAGCAACAGCGCGTTGCCGGAGAAGCGACGCAAAGAGTGCAACCTACGCATCATTCATACCTTTCAAATGTGGTCCCGGTAGGAACAGGCGGGGTGATGTTCGAATAACCGGGGATACTTCTATTCAGCAGGTTCATCGGATCGGTTCCCAGGGAACCCAGTCCGGTCAACTCAAGCTGGAAAAACAGCGCCGTATTGGCGTCGGTGGCCGACACGGCATAGCGTTGGAACACCATCCGACCCACCCAGCAGCAATTGCCCTTGTATTCGAGGCCGGCAATGGCCTGCGTGATACGCGGGGAATCGGTCGTGCCGCTCACGGTGCTGGAAGGCCCGTTGCGCAGCGAGTAGTCAACCCGGCCCACGCCATACCAGCGCTTGGTGAACGGCCACTGCACCGCCAGGCTGACCTGGTTCTGGCCCTGGGGCTGGTAGGCCACGCCCGTCTGTGGGTCACGCTGGTAACGGTACGCCAATGCGATCGTCGTCAGGCGCTGCGGCGACCAGCGGCCGCTCAGCAAGGTGCGCGACCAACGGTTGTCGTAGGGGTTGTACTGCGCCGCCACTTCCGTGCTGAAGGTGTCGGTCAGGGCGGCGCTGGCACCTACCAGGAAGTCGGACCGCACGTTTTCGCGCGGCGTCTCGCCCGGCAGGGTCACTTGCTGATCCGCGAAGTACAAGCGCTGCGCCACGGCCAGCGAGGCGCGCTCGAAACCGGTCGAGGCGTCGAGCCAGCGGGTCGTCAGCGCGGCGGTCAACTGGTTGGCATTGGAGATGCGGTCCCAGCCACCGGTATAGATGTTCTCGTCGAAAGCCTGCGAAAAGCTGAAGTCGGACAGCGACGTGTCGTAGACCGGGATCTTGGATTGGTCGCGATACGGCACGCGCAGGTAGTACAGACGCGGCTCGAGCGTCTGCGTCGACGCCTTGCCGAACAGCGTGGTGTCACGCTCGAAAATCAGGCCGGTGTCCAGCGACATGATCGGCACCGTGCGCGATTGCGAACGCGGATAGCCGACCGATGTGCCAGCATTGGCCGTGCCGGAGTTCAGGCCGAGCCAGTCACCGTTGTACCAGCTGGTCTGGTATTGGGTGTAGTTGACGCCGACCTTAGGCACCACAAACCAACCCGGGCGGACGATCGGGTAAGACACAGTCGGATAAGTTTGCAGTCGATCGCCATTAGGGCCATTGCGCCTGCCAAGCAACAGAGGTTGGCTGAAACGAACTGCCGTGGAGGTCCATTCAGCATCAAAGCCGCCCCAATCGTAGCGCGCACCACGCAGATACAACTCAGGCTCTTTGTCGTAAGGAGGGGCTAGCAGCGCATTCGGATCCTGCAAGGTCTGGTATTTGAATACCTGAGCATATGCACTCCAGTAATTCGACATCCAGCCCAAACGCGCTCGTTGCGGCAAGAAGGTTGTTGACGCCTGGTTCAAGCCCAGTTGAGAAATATCGCGAAAATAGTCATCGTCCGAGACCTTAGCGATATCCCAATCAGCATAAAAGCCATTGGACAGCACCTGCTGGTGCCGCCACCAATACATCCAGCGGTCATTGCCCGAGACATTGTCATTGGGCAGGTAAGTGCCGACGACAGTGCCGTTGTAACTCCAGCCCATATAGCGGAACTCACCCCCCATCTGCAAACCACGCTTGGAGAAGTAACGCGGCTGAATCGTGGCGTCGTAGTTCGGCGCAATATTCAGATAGTAAGGCAACGAAAAGTCGAAGCCACCCTTGCTGGTGGTGCCATACGTGGGCATCAAGAAGCCCGACTTGCGTTCTTTCTTGACCGGGAAGGTCATGTAGGGCGACGCCAGGATCGGCACATCCTTGAAATACAGCACGCCGTTACGGGCCACGCCTTCGTTTTCGTCGAAGTCGATGTCGACCGTATTGGCCTTGATGTACCAGGACGGCGTCTCGCAAGCGCAGCCGCTGTAGGTCACCGTGTGCAGCCGCATCTGCGACTTGCTGAAGATGTCGGCCTTGTCCGCCACGGCGAAGCCGCCGGTGGCGCCGAGCCAGAAGTTCGGCTTTTCGACTTCGCCGGAATACTTGTCGACGTTGAACTTGGCGTTCGGACCGGTCACCAGGGTGCCGTCGCGCATCATGCGCGCATTGCCCTGGACGTCGACGTCGCCCGTGTCCTTGCGGTAATTGATACGGTCGCCCTTGATCACGCCGTCGATGCGGCGCACTTGCGCCGCGCCGGTCAGGGTCAGGTCGGAATCCGGATCACCTTCGATCGTGTCCGCCTCCATGTAGGCGGGGATGTTCCCGTCCGGCAGGCGGTGCATCCGCAGCCCGGGGGAGGTGCGCAGCTCGGGAGCCGCGGTGATCGACGTCGACGAGGGAGCCGAACCCTGGCTGCCCTGGGCCTGAGCGGCCCCGGCGACGCTGATAGCAGATAGGATCAACCACCGAACCTTGCGCACGAGTGAAAACAGCCCTTTTTTACGATGGGGGAACCAGGCACTGGCGCCCAAGAAGGGCCAATGCTAACGGAAACGAGCCGGTATTATAGAGAAGCCGCGCCAGACGCCCAGCCTTATGTGCGCGGAACCCAAATTTCAGCAATATTGCCCTTCTGACACGGATCTTCCTTGAAAAACGATCACGACTCCCGCCTGGCGCAGATCCGCGCCTGGCTGGCAGGCCTGCCCGCCGAGCTGGGCCTGGCGCTGGACTCGCTGCGCCCCGCCTCTGCCGACGCCAGCTTCCGCCGCTATTTCCGCCTGGACGCCGCCGGCCGCACCCTGATTGTCATGGACGCCCCGCCCCAGCACGAAGACTGCCGCCCGTTCCTGCACGTGGGGCAACTGCTGCGCGATGCCGGCCTGAACGTGCCCGCCGTGCTGGCGCAAGACCTGGACCAGGGCCTGCTGCTGCTGTCCGACCTGGGCGAGCAGACCTATTACCAACGCATCCAGGACGGCCTGGACGACGCCCGCCTGCAGTCGCTGTACCGCGACGCCCTGGCCGCGCTGGTGCGGCTGCAACAGTCAGCCACCACCGGTCTGGCCCCCTACGACACCGCCCGGCTGGCTGACGAACTCAAGCTGTTCCCCGAGTGGTACGTGCAGAAGCACCATGGCGTCACGATCGACGACAAGACCGCCCTGGCCCTGGAAAAGATCTTCGCCCTGCTGTCCGCCAGCAACGGCAACCAGCCCACCGTGCTGGTGCACCGCGACTTCCATTCGCCCAACCTGATGGTCTGCGACCAGCCGCAATACGGCCCCAACCCGGGCGTCATCGATTTCCAGGACGCGCTGGCCGGCCCCATCACCTATGACCTGGCCTCGCTGGTCACCGACGCCCGCACCACCTGGGAAGAGCCGCAGCAACTGGACTGGGCCATCCGCTACTGGGAAATGGCGCGTGCCGCCGGCCTGCCCGTGGACGCCGACTTCGCCGAATTCCACCGCGCCTACGAATGGATGGGCCTGCAGCGCAACCTGCGCATCCTGGGCGTGTTCGCGCGCCTGAACCACCGCGACGGCAAGGCCCATTACCTGGCCCACATGCCCCGCGTGAACGGCTACGTGCGCCAGGTGGCCCAGCGCTATGGGGTCTTCACCCCCCTCCTGCGCCTCTTGGACAAGCTGGACGACCGCCAGGTCAGCGTCGGGTACACCTTCTGATGCGGGCCATGATCCTGGCCGCGGGCCGCGGCGAGCGCATGCGCCCGCTGACCGACCGCCTGCCCAAGCCCATGCTGCCGGTCGGCGGCAAGCCGCTGATCGTCTGGCACCTGGAACGCCTGGCCGCAGCCGGCATCCGCGACGTGGTGATCAACCATGCCTGGCTGGGGCACGAGATCGAACGCGCGCTTGGCGACGGCGCGGCCTACGGGGTGCGCATCCGCTATTCGCCGGAAGGCACCGCCCTGGAAACGGCCGGCGGCATCGCCCAGGCCTTGCCGCTGCTGGGTCCGGCCCCGTTTCTGGTGATCAGCGGCGATATCTGGTGTGACTGGGACGTGGCCACCGCCCCCGCCCTGGCCGCCCGCCTGCCGGCGGACAGCGCCTGGCTGCTCATGGTCGACAACCCGGCGCACCACCCCACGGGCGATTTCGTGCTGGAACCCGATGGCCGGGTGCATGACCACGGCGAACCCCGTTTGACCTATTCCGGCTTCGGCGTCTACCATCCCAGCCTGTTCGCGGGCATTGCCCCCGGCACCACCGCCAAACTGGCCCCCCTGCTCCGGCATGCCATGGAACAGGACAAGGTCCGCGGCGCACGTCATACAGGCCGATGGACAGACGTCGGCACCCCCCAACGGTTGGCCGACCTTGACGCGCAGCTCGCTGCCCGCCCGGTTTGAATTCCGACCAATGTCCACATATTTCACAATATCAAGGTGCGCAACGAGGCTTGTCCGCGCGCCCAACGCCCCGGGTTAACCGGGTATTCTCTGACGCTTTGGCTCGCGCGCGCAGCGCGCAGCCGGGCAACACACAGGAAGTTTTCTAGGAATGGGGATGTTCGGAAGATCGCAACGGGCCGTATTCAAGCCCTCCGTATACCAACCCGGCCAACGCACGCGCCGCATGCCGCGCTGGCTGGTCCTGCTGCTGGTGGGCATCGCCCTGGGCGCGGGCGGCGTGCTCTTCCTGCAGACCAACTACGGCCCGCAACGCCTGACCGTCGAGCAATCCGAGCAGCTGCACAGCGAACTCAGCGCCTCCAAGCTTGAGAACCAGCGTCTGCAAAGCCAGCTCGAAGAAGCCACGCAACAGCGCGACGCCAACAAGTCCGGTCACGAAAAGCTCACCGCCGACCTGGCCGAGGCGCGCGCCAAGCTGGAAACCCAGAACAAGGAATTGGTCCTGTTCCAGGACGCCATGCCGCCCGATCCCCGCGGCGGCAACCTGGGCATCCGCTCGGCCACCTTCAAGCGCCAACCCGGCCAGCTCGACTACCAGGTGCTGGTGATGCGCGAAGAACGCACCGGCGCGCCCTTCAAGGGCACGCTCACCTTCTCCATCGACGGCAGCTACCCCAACGGCCGCGCCGCCACCATCACGCCGGAAGGCCCGTCACTCAATGTCGACCGCTACGACTACGCCCTGGGCCAACTGAAGCTGCCCGACGGCTTCACCCCCAAGGTCGTGGTGCTGCGCGTCATGGACGGCGCCCAGAAGCAGCAAGCCATGCGCATCTACTACGTGCGCAACTGAGGCCCCAGGCTTCAAGCAAAACCCGCCTGTCGGCGGGTTTTCTTTTTGGCGCCGCGCATTTTCCGAATGCCGCGGCTACGACGCCGCTTTCGGCGCGGTCGCGCCCATCTGTGCAGCGACTTCATCCATGAACTGCGCCATGCGCACGTCCAGTTCCGTCACGCCGCCCGCGTCGTGCGTGGTCAACATCACGTCCACCCGGTTGTAGACGTTGGTCCATTCAGGATGATGGTTCAGCTTTTCAGCAAACATGGCCACCCGAGACATGAAGCCGAAGGCCGCGTTGAAATTGGCGAAGCGAAACCGCTTCTCGATGGCATCGCGCATGGCCACGGCCTGCCAGCCGGACAGTGCGGCAACCGCGATGTCGGTGCCGATACGCGCAGGGGGAAACATGCTCATGGTGAACTCCAGAATAATAGGCGGGGCCAGGTGCCAGGACCGGCTGCCCGCACAGGGCTCGCCCCAGGCTCCCTGGCCCCGCCAAGCGGCCTTACTGCTTGACCGCGTACAGGTAGATCTCGACCCGGCGGTTCAGCGCGCGGCCGTCTGCGGTGGCATTGTCGCCGATCGGATCGTTGGGGCCACGGCCTTCGATCGACAAGCGTGTCGCTGCCACGCCCTGGCGCGAGAGGTAGTCCGTCACGCTGCGCGCGCGATTCACCGACAGCGTCTGGTTGTGCGCCAGTGCGCCCGTGCTGTCCGTATGGCCCACCACCTTGGCCCGCAGTTCGGGATGCTGGTTGAGCGAACGCGCCACGCTGTCCAGCACCGGCAGCAGCGCCGGCTTGAGGTCGGTCTTGTCCGTATCGAACGACACGTTGCTGGGGATGTTGACCTTCAGGCTGCCATCCGGCATCTCGACCACATCGATGCCCAGCGAGGACGCGCCCGAACGCTGGACGTCATCCTTGACCACCTTCCAGTTGTAGCCGACCAGGCCACCGGCCACCGCGCCGATGCCGGCGCCGACCGCAGCGCCCGTCCCGTGGCCGATCAGGGCGCCGATGCCTGCGCCGATAGCGGCCCCCGCGCCCGTGCCCACCGCGGTATTGGTCTGCTGCTGGGTGGCGCAACCCGCCATCAACGCCCCTGATGCGGCAACTACAGCGATACGCTTGAGTATTGTTCTTGAGTACATGACAACCTCCACGATCCTGTCGGTGCGCCGGCGGATGCCGGCAGCAAGAATCATGTTACGTCCAGTCATGCCGCGCGTGTCAGCGGACAGCGCGCAACATTTTGTACCGCGACTGAGGCAATGGCAGCCGTCGCCAGCCTGTTTTCCTGGCCGGGTTCAACGCACCGGCGCGTCTGTCTGAAAGCGGGCCAGCCAGGGCACGGCGGCTTCCAATCGCGGCGACTGCACCTCCGGCGCCGGGGCGCCTTCCGGCAACGCCAGGCCGACCCGGTTATGCCAGTAGGTGCGCAGCCCCACCTTGCTGGTGCCGAACAGGTCGTAGCCCGACCCCGCGACGAACGCCGCCTGGGAGGCAGGCGTGTCCAGCCGAGCCAATGCCAACGCATACGGCCGCGGGTCTGGCTTGTAGAAACCCGCCTCTTCCGAGGTCACCACCACATCCCAATCCACCCCCAGCAACGCCGCCGCCCGTTGGCCCAGGCGCTGCGAGCAGTTGGTCACCACGCCCAGCCGGCAATGCGGCCGCAACGCCTGCAGCAGTTCACGCGCGCCGTCCCAGGCTGGCAGGCCATCCCAGCCGGCTTCCAGCGCCGCCGGCGCATCGGCCGGCAGGCCAACGGCCCGGGCCGCCATCTCGACCAGGTGTTCGTACGGCTGGTAGGCGCCGCAACCATAGGTCAGGCGCAGGTACTCGGCCCGCCAGGCCCGGCCCCGGGCCTCGGAACCTGCCGCGGCATTCCAGACCGACCAGGAGTCCAGCAAAGCAGTCAGCAGATCGAACAACACCGCGCGGGGATAGGCGGCGGGCGAGGCAACAACGGACATGACGGCACTCCAGGAAATCGATGCCGTCACTATAGAGAGGCCTGTGCGCGACGTGGTTTAGCTGGGGTGCAACCATCCTTAAGGCTTGGGTTAATGCGCCGCTTGCCTGTCCGTGGCACTCAATAATTGCATTTGCAATTACATCGGAAGGCGATAGAATTGCCTCACCAATGATTGCAACTGCAATTGAAATCGTAAAAATCTGAGATGCCAGTTGCGTAGGACGTCTGACAGCGGACGTGTCAGACCACGGCATCTCTCACACTGGTCGTTTGGATCACCTCGCATGCGTCTCCTGAACATCGTGTCTTCCCCCCGCGGCGAACAATCCGCGTCCATTGCCATCGCCAACGCGTTCATCGACGCCTGCGGCCAGGCCTGCCCGTCGCTTGAAGTCGATACGCTGAACGTCTGGGAAGAGGACTTGCCCGACTTTGACAGTCGGACGATCGGCGCCAAATACAAGCGTGTGTCCCACGCGCCTATGGATGATGTCGAATCCTCGGCCTGGGCGCGCATCGAAGCACTCGCCAGGCGTTTCCAGGAAGCCGACCGGATCGTCGTGGGCGTGCCGATGTGGAATTTCGGTTACCCCTACAAGCTCAAACACCTGATCGACCTCGTCAGCCAGCGCAACATGCTGTTCACCTTCAACGGCCAGGCCTATGGCCCCATGCTGCAGATCGAGCGCGCGCTGGTGATCCATGTGCGCGGACAAAGCCACGATCAGGGCGCAGGCGCGAGCAGCCCCGGGTTCACGCACCAGGCTGACTACATCGACTTCTGGTTGAAGTTCATCGGCGTGCAAGAGGTCCGCAGCCTGACGGTGGAACACACCTGGGATGCCCTGGCGCCGGACACCATCGAACAGGCCAAGGCCCGGGCGATTACGATGGCGGGAGATTTCTAAGGAATCAGAATGAGCCCCGTGGTTCAGTCCTGTGGTTCAGCCCTGCGGTTCAGCCCCGTGATTCGATGGGGGCCGCCCGGCACCCAAGCGACCAAAAATGAAAAAAGCCGCTGACGATTGCATCGTCAACGGCTTTTTGAATTCTGGTGGGCTGTGAGTGGCTCGAACACTCGACCTACGGATTAAGAGTCCGCTGCTCTACCAACTGAGCTAACAGCCCTGCACATTCATTCACTTCAATTTGCCCGGGCTTGGCTTGCGCTGTTGCCGTCGCGTCTTGATGTGTGTGAACTGCGAAGAAGCAAGATTATAGGGAGCTTTTTTTATTTGTGCAAGTCGGTCGCTGATCAACCACAAATATCGCGGTCGACGAAGGCGTTGCGACCTCGCCGCAACGCCCATGCCTTGCCCATCATGCCGCGTAGCCGCCATCTACCGCCAGGCTCGCCCCCGTCACGTAGCGCCCATCCGGCCCGGCCAGGAAAGCGACCATGCCGGCGATGTCGCGCACTTCGCCGTAATGCGGCAACGACAGCACCGCCACCAGGTCGGCGGCGTGGTCACCGTCGGCGGGGTTCATGTCGGTGTCGATGGGGCCGGGGTGCACCACGTTGACGGTGATGCCGCGGGCGCCCAGGTCGCGCGCCAGCCCGCGGGTCATGCCCAGCAACGCCGACTTGCTGGCCGAATACAGCGTGACGCCGGCCCGCCCCGAGCGCTCGGCCAGGCAACTGCCGATGTTGATGATGCGACCGCCGTCCGGCATCGACGCCTGCGCGGCCTGGATCGCGACGAAAGGCGCACGCACGTTGATGTTCATCGTGCGGTCGTAGTCCTCCAGCGTGACCTCGTCCAGCGGACCGGCCAGGAAGATGCCGGCGTTGTTCACCAGCACGTCCACCGGTCCCAGCTGTTCAATGGCCTGCTCCACCGCCTGGCGGACCAGGGCCGGATCGGCCGAGTCCGCCTGGATGGCGCGGGCACGACGGCCGCCGGCTTCCAGTTCGCGCACCAGCGCCGTGGCTGCTTCCTTGGACGCGGCGCTGACGTAGGTGAATGCGATATCCGCGCCATCCGCGGCCAGGCGCCGCACGATCGCCGCGCCGATGCCTCGGCTGCCGCCGGTCACGAAAGCCATCTTTCCGTTCAGATTCTGCATGGGGTCATCCTTTAATTTGTATTGATCAATACAAATATCATCCATCGGCTCGACTCGGTCGTCAACGATTTTTTTATCGATCAACACAAAATATCGCTCGCGAGTAAAATGCGCCCCATGGCAGAACGTGGGCGCCCCCGGAACTTCGACCGAGCCCAGGCCTTGCGCAAGGCCATGGAAGTGTTCTGGTCGAAGGGATATGAAGGTGCATCGCTAGCCGATCTGACGGCTGCGATGGGCATTAACTCGCCCAGCCTTTACGGCGCATTCGGCTCAAAAGAAGGACTATTTCGTGAAGCGGTGCAGCTTTATCGCGACACCGACGGCGCCGCCTCGCGCCGCGCGCTGACCGATGCCGACACTGCCCGCGACGCCGTGCAAGGCATGCTGATGGCCGCCGCCGACCGCTTCACGGCGCCGGGCGCTCCGCCCGGCTGCCTGATCGTGCTGGGTGCGCCATCGGGCGCCTGCAACGCTGCTGGGGTCGGCGCCTTCCTGGGCGACAGCCGCCGCGAGATGCAAGGCCGCATCCTGGCCCGCTTGACCGCCGGCGCGGCCGCTGGCGAACTGCCCGCAGGGGCCGACCTGAAAAGTCTGGCCGCTTTCTACACCACGATCCTTCACGGAATGTCCATCCAGGCGCGCGACGGCGCCAGCCGCAAGACCCTGCAGGCCGTGGCGCGACAGGCGATGTGCGCCTGGGATGCGCTCACAGGCGGCATGCCCCCTTCCGGCCTGCCCCCAGGCCGCGCAGCTTCCTGACGGGATCTCCCATGTTCCGCATCGACCTCCGGCGCCTCATCCTGTGGGTCAGCCTGCTGTCGATTTTCCTGGTCCTCGCGGCAGGCCTGCATGCCAGTTATCTCGTCCAGCGCGACCTGCTGCTGCACAACGCGCTGGAAAGCAATCGGGTCTATGCGGCCAAGCTGGCCGCCACCACCGAATACTTCCTGGGCGACCTGCGCCGTCACCTGGCCTTCAGCGCCGACGTGCTGGCCGACATGGAGGCCCACCCCGAGCTCGCAGTATCGGAAACGCGCCGCCAGGAAGAACAGCTGGGGCATTTCAATTCCAGCTTCGTGGTGTCGCCGGACGGCATGGTGCAAGCCGTGTCGCCCTCGTACCCGCAGTTGAAGGGCCAGCGGATGACCAGCGACGCGGCCAGGACCGCGCTGACCACCCGGCGGCCCTTCATCAGCGAACCCTTTCGCGCCAGCACCGGCCGCTGGCTGATCCTGTACACCCATCCGATCTTTTCACGCGACTATCGCTACCTGGGCTATATCGCCGGCACGCTCTATCTGCACGAAGACAATGTGCTGGACCGTCTGCTGGGCCAGCATTTCAACCGCGATGATTCACTGCTGTACGTGCTGGCGCGCGACGGCACGCTGATCTACCACCCCGACCGCAGCCGCCTGGGCCACATGTCCGCCGACAAGGCCAAGCTCGGCGCGGCGCTGCGCGGCGAAACCGGCGAGCTGCGCTTCACCGACACGGACGGGGCCGAGATACTGGCCGGCTACGCGCCGGTGCCCAGCACGGGCTGGACCATCATCGCGCAGCGGCCGGTGGCCAGCACGTTGCTGCCGCTGAACGACCTGCTGATGGCCACCGCCCGCAACACCCTGCCCCTGCTGCTGCTGTCCATCGTGCTGCTGTGGCTGCTGTCGCGCTGGATCGCCCGCCCCTTGGGGGAACTGGCCAGCATCGCCAAGCGCATGCAGGACCCCGACTCGACCGAACGCATCCGCAAGGTGCGGTCGTGGTATTTCGAGGCCTCGCAGCTCAAGCGCGCGCTGCTGATGGGGTTGGCGTCGATCCAGCACAAGATTCGCGACCTGCGCCGCGCGTCCACCACCGACACGCTCACCGGGCTGCTGAACCGCCGCGGCCTGGACGAGGCGATGGCGCTGCTGCAGGCCGCGGACACGCCGCTGTCGATCGTGGCCATGGACATCGATCACTTCAAGCACATCAACGACCGCTATGGCCACGCAGCCGGCGACCGCGCCTTGCAGGCCCTGGCCACCTTGTTGACCGAAGGCTCGCGCAGCGGCGATACCGTTGCCCGCAGCGGCGGCGAGGAATTCGTGATGCTGATGCCGGGCGCCCCGCTGGCGGCGGCCGTGGCCACCGCCGAGCGGCTGCGGCTGAAGCTGGCCCAGCTGGACGCGGCGGCCGGCCTGCCCGCGCCGATCACCCTGTCGGCCGGCGTGGCCCAGTATCCGCTGCACGGAGCAACGCTCGATGAAGTGATCCAGCAGGCCGACCGCGCGCTCTACTACGCAAAGAACCATGGCCGCAACGCGGTCTGTATTGCCGACCAGCAGGCGCCGGACGGCGCAAGGATGGCGCTGCCGCGCTGAACCGGCCTGACGGCTTGCGCGCGCAAAACGGCCGGCACGCCGGCCGCTTTGCGCGGCACGCCCTACTTGCCCTTGGCGGGCGCCGGCGCTGGCGCCTTGGGCGGCACACGCATCTGCTTGAGCAGCGTGGCGCAGGAATTGTCGTCGGTCGTGCTCGGCGCAATCAGCGCCAGGAGGCCCGCCGCCGGCGTCAGGATCACGCCCAGCGCCACCATGCCCGCGCCGCGCGCGGCCAGCGGCAACACGTGCACGCCCACGTCAGGCGAGCCGAACGTGCCGCGCACGTACAAGGGCGAGCGCAGCGAGAAGATCCGGAAGCCCTTGCTGTCAGGCGTGATGTCCAGGTCCAGCTTCTCGTTCTTGAAGTCGGTGGGGCCCGTGATGTTGATCAGGGCGTTCTCGGTATCGAACACAAAGACGCGCGGCGTCATCACGCCGTTCTTCATTTCGAGGTCGGCGGCGCCGCAATTGATCTTGACCTCGTCGTCGCCGAACAGCTTGGACACGACGTAGTTACCCACGTTCAAGCCCGCGATTTCCATCAGGCTGCGGCTGATCACGCCATCGTTGACCAGCATCTTCACGTCACCGGACGCCGTACCCAGCAGCGCAGCCACGGAATTGCCAGTGCCCGACAGGGCGAGGTCGCCGTTCATTTCGCCCAGCGTCTTCTGCATGGACTCCGTGGCGGGAAACAGCTGCTTCAGGCGCAGGCGCCTCGCATGCATGTCCACGCGACCGGTCATGGGCGCCTTGGAGCCGTCCAGACGCAGTGTCGCGGCCATGGTGCCGCCCGCCATGCCGAAGCGCAGCGGGTCCAGTGTCAATTGCCCGTCCTGCAGCACCACGTGCACCGACAGATCCGACAGGGGCAGCTTGGCGTCATGCACGATGCGGCCGGCCTCCAGCGAGACGTCGGCGTCCATGTCGCGCCAGCGATCGGTGCGAAAGGCCTGGTCCGGCAGCACCTTGCCGCCGGCACGCTTGGCTGGCGCGTCCTTGGGCTTGTCCTGGGCTGGCGCCGCCTTGCCGGAAGGCACCCCCACCAGCGGTCCCAGGTCCGCCATGCGCAGTTGCCTGGACGAGAGCTTGCCGGTGAGCTTGGGGCGCGGCGCGGCCAGCGAAAACGACACGTCGCCGTGCAGGTCGCTATTGCCCACCTGGCCATTGAAATCGCGGTAGTCGAACACCGCGCCCCCGGCGTTGCGCAGCTTGGCCACCAGATGGCCGTCGGTGGAATACGGCGGCGTGTCCGGCAAGGTCACGCCGGTCAGCGGATACAGCTGCGCCATGGACCCGCCCGATAGTTTCAGCCGCAGGTCCAGCGCCCCCAGGTTGGCCGGATCGGTCAGGGTGCCGGTCACCGACGCCTTGGTGCCGCCAATGGCCACGTCGGCCTGCACCGGGAACGGCTGCCTGGGGTCTTGCAAGGCCAGCATGCCCCCCACCTTGCCCTCGCCCTTGGTGGCAAGCCCCTTGTACTTGCCGTCCACTTTCCAGCCGAAGACATAGTCGCGCGGCGCTGGGGCCGCCCCATCTTGCGCGGCGAAGGACGCCCCGGCCACGTCGGCGAACGGCACTGGTTTTCCCAGGGGATCGACCAGCACGGCCAGGTCGGCCTGCAGCATCGCGTCGGCATAGCCCACCCGCCCCTTGTCGAAGCCGATCTCGTTGATGTCCAGCACCCAGGGCGATGGCTCGCCCGATTCGGGCAGGGTGAAAATCCAGTTGGCGCGGCCGTCGGCCAACCGTTCCAGATCAGCGGCGGGCTCGGTCAGCTGGATGCGCCGGATCACGACGCGTTGGCTCAGCAACGGCAGCGGCGACAGGCTGAATTCGCCGCGCTTCAAGGTGGCGAACTGCGGCGCCTTGGCCCATTCGGTGTTGCCGACGCTGATGTCGTTGGCGACGATGTGCGGCCATGGCACCCACGCGCGCCAGCCCCCTTCGTCGGGCTCTCGCGTCCATTGCACGCTCAGATCGCCATTGATGGCAAAGGGGCGGCCGATGGCCGCGGTGACCCGCTCGTTGATCATGGGCTTGGCGCGGTTCCAGTCAAAATTGGCGATCACCACCCCCAACACCACGACCAGGAGGGCCAGCCCCCCGGCAATCCCGACCGCTATTTTTGTTCTGCGCGTCATCGTTATCACCTTGCCTTTGTCACCGGGGCGCCGATGCCCCGGCCCTAATTAACTCAAGGGTAGCGCGCGCGGCCGGGCAGGTTAAGCTTGCCGGCCTCATAATGTGTGCGGATTTTTCAGTGTCATAGAGCGCGCGGTCGGCAAAAGTTACAAAGCAGCCGGTCCGCATCCGGTTTTTCGCGCCGCCGAACGGAATAATCCCTACCGAATTTTCGACGCCCTCCCTGTTCCAATGCGCGATCAGCCCGATCCCGCGATCCCGGCCGGGACGGACGGCAGTACTACCTGGAGGCCCGATGCGGCATTCGAGCTTGATTTTCGTGGTGGCGGCCTTTGCGCTGCTGACACTCAGCCGCCTGGCGCTGGCCGCCTGGCAATGGCAGCGCGTGCGCAACGCGGGCGGCCTGGCCCCCCTGCTGCTTGGCGGCCTGCGCATCGACGCCCATCAGATCTGCGTGCTGGCTGCCTTGCCGGCGGTACTGTCGCCCTGGCTGGGCCATCTGCCGTTTGCCGCCACGGCCGCCGGCATCTGGTACCTGGTTGCCTTCATCCTGCTGGCTTTCCTGGAAGTGGCCACGCCGCCCTTCATCCTGGAATACGACACCCGGCCCAACCGGCTGTTCGTCGAGTACCTGAAACACCCGCGCGAAGTGTCGGGCATGCTGTGGCGCGGCTACAAGGCCGCGCTGCTGGGCGGCTTCGGCGCGCTGGCGCTGATCGGCTGGGGCGCCTATGCCCTCTTCGGCCACGCCACGCCCGACCCCCAACTGGCCTGGTGGCAAATGCCGCTGGCCAGCCTGGCCATCCTGGCCGCCGTCATCCTGGCCATCCGCGGCACGCTGGGCCACCGGCCCATCAACCCGTCATCGGTGGCCTACAGCTCGGACGGCATGCTCAATACCCTGGCGCTGAACTCGCTCTACAACGTGTTCTATGCCGTCTATAGCATGAAGAATGAAAAGTCGGCCTCTGCCGTGTACGGCGGCATGGACGAAGACGACATGCACCGCCGCGTGCTGACCCAGGCCGGCCTGCCCTATCCGCCCGCCCATGCCGACCACCCCAGCCTGCATCGCCAGCCCGCCACCCGCAAGACGGCGCGGCCACTGAACCTGGTGATCATCCTGGAAGAAAGCCTGGGCGCACAGTACAGCGCCGGCCTGGGCGGCATGAACCTCACGCCGGAGCTTGACGCCCTGGCGCGCGACGCCTGGACCTTCACCCGGGCCTATGCCACCGGCACGCGCTCGGTACGCGGCCTGGAAGCCGTGGTGACCGGCTTTCTGCCCACCCCGGCCCAGGCCGTGCTGAAGCTGCCGCGCTCGCAACGCGGTTTTTTCTCGCTTGCCGACCTGCTGGGCCGGCATGGCTACCACTCGCGCTTCATCTATGGCGGCGAGTCGCACTTCGACAACATGAAGGGCTTCTTCCTGGGCAACGGCTTCAAGCAGATCGTCGACCGCGAAGACTTCGTGGATCCGGCCTTCGTGGGCACCTGGGGCGCCTCGGACGAAGACATGTTCAATCAGCTTGACCGCCTGCTGCGCGAAGACGGCGACCAGCCGACATTCACCCTGGCGTTCAGCGTGTCGAACCATTCGCCGTGGGAATACCCGGCGGGCCGCATCCAGACCGAAGGCAACCCCGCCACCGTGGAAAACACCGTGCGCTATGCCGACTGGGCGCTGGGCCGCTTCTTCGAGCGGGCCAAGGATGCGCCCTACTGGGAAAACACGGTCTTCCTGATTGCCGCCGACCACGATTCGCGCGTGTTCGGGGCCAGCCTGGTGCCGGTGCGCCACTTCCATATTCCCGCCGTGATCCTGGGAGCCGGCATCGAAGCCCGCCGCGACGACCGGCTGATCAGCCAGATCGACCTGGCCCCCACCCTGCTGTCGCTGATGGGCGTGGACACCGAACACCCCATGATCGGCCACGACCTGACCCGCAGCACGCCGGGCCGCGCCATCATGCAGTACGACAACACCTACGGTTACCTGAAGGAAAACGACCTGCTGGTGATGGCCCCCAACAAGACGCCGGTGCAGTACCGCTACACCGCGCCGGAAGACTACGCGCCGGTGCCGCTGGACCCGGACCTGGCTGCCGAAGCGCTGGCCCACGCCCTGTGGCCCAGCTGGGCCTATCGCGAAGGGCGTTACTGCATACCCGGCGCGGCGACCGTCACGCCGGCCGTTTGAACGCCTTGCGCGCCCGTTCGCTGAGGCTGTGGCAATAGCAGTCGGGATGGTGGTCGTTGACCATGCCGACCGACTGCATGAACGCGTAGACCGTGGTGGGGCCGACGAACTTCCAGCCCAGTTTCTTGAGCGCCTTGGACAGGGCGTCGGATTGTTCTGACGTAGACGCGCCCAGCGTGGACGGCGCCCCCGACGGCGCCTCGTAGCGCCACAGGAATGCGCCCAGCGAGCCTTCGCGTTCGATCATTTCCAGCGCGCGCTGGGCGTTGTTGATGACGGCTTCGATCTTGCCGCGATGGCGCACGATGCCGGCATCGGCCAGCAAGGCCTGCACCTGCTTTTCACCAAACCGCGCGACCTTGGCCGGATCGAAATTGGCGAAGCCGCGGCGAAAAGCCTCGCGTTTGTTCAGGATGGTGCGCCAGCTGAGGCCGGACTGGAAGCCTTCGAGGCAGAGCTGTTCGAACAGGGCGCGGTCGTCGCCTTCCGGGCGGCCCCATTCGGTGTCGTGATAGGCCATGTAGTCGACGGAAGTGTCGACCCAGCCGCAACGGGCGCGGCCGTCGGGGAAGGCGGAATTGGCATGCATGGGTAGCGTCCTGGCGGCAATCGGTTCCCGATGCTACTCCAGCCACGTCCCCGAAAAAAGTCGTAGCAGCCGCAAGCCGAATCCAGCTACTATTTCCGACCCTGATCCCGCGCCGGCCCTGACCGCGCGCCCTTGCCGGATCTGTTTGGCGCGCGGGCCGCATGGCTTGGCCGCGCCCAGCCGTAGCCGGGGCCGGACAGGCTTTCGGACCCGCCCCATGTCCCTGCTCGAGACATCTGTCATCACGTTCGTGTCGCCCGCCACCCTGGCCGGCGACGGCAATCCGGCCGCCAATCCCTGTCTGGACTGCGGCGCCTGTTGCTCACATTTCCGGGTGTCGTTCTATTGCGGCGAGCTGGCCGGCGAAAACGGCGGCCACGTGCCCGTCGAACTGGTCACGCAGATGAGCCCGTTGCGGGCCTGCATGAAGGGCACGGAAATGGGCGGCGGTCGTTGCATCTCGCTGCGCGGTGAACTGGGCAAGCCCGGCATCCATTGCGCCATCTACGAAAACCGCCCCACGCCCTGTCGCGAATTCGACATCTGGCAGCCCGATGGCTCGCCCAACCCGGATTGCCAGCGCCTGCGGCTGAGTCTCGGCCTGCCCGCCGTGCCACCGCGTCCCGACGCCGAAAACGATCCGCAAGGGCCGTCGCACCCCAACCAACCGGATCAGCCGGCTGCGGCCTGAACGCCACCCAATCGGCCTGCGCCCGACAAGCAGGCCGCGCCAGGCCCGACCCGGCGAAGCGCCCCGCTAGCGGGCCCCCGCCAGCAGGCGGTCCGCCCCTTGCGGCGCCGCCTGTGCGCGGCAACGCCGCGACTCCGTGGCGCGCCGGCGCGTCCGCACGATCTCCGGGTCCTTGCCCAGGAATTCCAGCACGTTCTGCATGACCCGCTCGCGCTCATGGTCCACGCAGATCATGTGATAGCTGTCCCGCAGCAGCACCACCGACGCCCCCGGGATGCGTTCGCCCAACAGCTGCGCCGAGCGCGGGCTGGTCAATTCGTCCTCGACCGCGTGCATCACCAGCGTCGGGCAGCGCATCTGTTCCAGCCCGCGCTTGACCATGCCGCGCAGGCGATCCACCTGGCGCACGCAAGCCAGCGGCACCCACTGGTAATGAAAGCCATCGCCACGCGCGAAACCCGCCTTGATGAAGGCCCGCACCAATTCGCTCTTGACGCCGTAAGGATCCTCTTCCTCGACCCGGATGCGGCGCGGCACGCCCGGCACGTGATACAGCAGGTAGCGCAGCCCGCGATACCAGGGCGTGCTCCAGCCATCCAGGAATACCGGTGCCGACAGCGACACGAGCGCGCCTCGGGTATGCGATTCGCGCTTGCACAGCTCGACCGCCAGCAAGGCCCCCAGGCACATGCCGATGACGTGCACCACGTCGTACTGGGCGCACAGCTCGCGGTAGCGGCGGGTCACCACTTCCATCCAGTCCTCGACCCGCACATCGAGCAGGTCCTCCGGCCGACCGGCATGGCCCGGCAGCGTCACGCCATGGGTGTCCACGCCGGCGCGCGCCAGCACCTTGTGCAGCGAGCCCATGTCGAATTCGGTACCACCCAGGCCGTGGATCAGCAGCGCGCCGGTACGTTGCCCGGCCGGCGGCGTGAGGGGTTGCGGGGTCACGTCGGGCTCCCCGCTGCGACGTCCAGTTGCCAGGCATGGCGAGTGGCCGCCAGCAGCCGCGCCAGGATCTGGGCGAAAGCGTTTGCCGGAGCCGGCGCCACGGCGGCGCCGGCGCTCCCGGCCGGCGAGAGAACGAGGAAAGGTTGGCAAGTCATGGAACACCCTTGATGCATGGAGGGCAGGACGAGAAGACCTGTCCTACCCTGGCGCCATGGTAGGCAAGGGGCGTGCGGGAAGATCCGCAAATCTGTCGGGAAAAAGTGAAGATGCGTAAACGCGGAATGACGGGCCGGGCCCCTGCGCCAGGGCGCGCAAGTGCTCTGCGGTGCCGCCAGCCGGACAGGGCCTGCGGCCCGTCCCGGCCGCCTACTCCCGGCCGGCCAGGTAGCGCGTCGGCGTCGTGCCGAACGCGGCGCGGAAACTGCCGATGAACGCGCTGGTGCTTTCGTAGCCCACCGACAGCGCCGCTTCGGTCACCGAGCCGCCCCCGCACAGCAATTCCAGGGCCCGCAGCAGACGCGCCTGCTGGCGCCACTGACCCAGCGTCACCCCGGTTTCCTGGCGGAAGCGCCGCATCAACGTCCGCGACGACATATTCAGCCGCTGGGCCCATTCATCGATGCCGGAAGGGTCGTCGGGCGTGGCCAGCAGCGAATTGGCCAGGTCCTGCAAGCGCGGATCGTCCGGCATGGGCAATAGCAGCGGCGCATGGGCGCGCTGCTCGATCTCGGCCAGCAGCACATCGAACAGCTGCTCGAGATAGGCGTCGGACAAGCTGCCCGCGGGACTGGTGGTGAAACGTTCGATCAGCGCGTCGATGAGCTTGGACGAAGGCCAGGAATGGCAGTGCGTCGGCAAGCGCGCACAAGCGTCCTCGCGCACATACAGAAAGGACCCTCGCGCCTCGCCGAACCAGCGCGCCGCGTGCGTCACCCCGGGTGGAATCCAGCCCAGGCTGCCCGGCAGCACCGTCCACACCTGCGCGCCCGCCTGCACCATCACCAACCCTTCGTGGACAAGGACCAGCATGCCCTCGTTGTGGGCATGGTCGGGGACGAAGATTCCTTTGGACTCCCGGGGGTGGCGCATGCAGAACGGCGTCAGCAGGACATCGGGAAGTGCGTGGTGGACCACGGTCACTTGGAACATGGTTGGCAGATTCGAGCTACAGGTTGACGGAATCCCGTTAGCGGGATCAGTTGAAAATGTACATCATTCTCATCATTCGGGCATTGGCCCCGGAATGGAGAATACACATGGACCACACCCGGTTGCGCGTGGCGGGCATCAAAGCCACCTTCCCGCGCCTGAAGATCCTGGACGTCTTCCACCAGCATGCGGACCAGCACATGAGCGCGGCGGACATCTACCGCAATCTCATATCGGAACATAGCAGCATCGGCCTGGCGACGGTTTATCGCGTGATCACGCAACTTGAAGACGCCGGCGTGCTCAAACGTACTCAGCTCGACTCGCACTCGACCGTGTATGAGCTGAATGACAAGGGACACCACGACCACCTGGTCTGCCGGCATTGCGGCCGGATCCAGGAATCCAACGACCCGGCGATGGCGAAATTGGTCCGCAAGATCGCCAAGGAATGCGGATTCGCCCTGGATTCCTACAGCCTGGTGCTGTACGGCGGCTGCGGCTGCCAAAAAGATGCGCCCGCCCCTTATATCGGAGAATTCGAATGAACCGCGACCAGTTTTTCTTTCACGACCTGTCCCAATTTCCCATCGTCACCGCCAGGCACGGCAGCGCCCCGGCGGGCTACTCCGCCAGCTGGATCCGCGAGATGGAAATGCTGGTCAGCAACCCCCAGACTTTCGTCATGGTGGTGCCGGACATGGGCCAGGAAGCCAGCCACGATGACCGCAAGGCGATGATCGAATGGCAGACCCACAACATGCCGCGTCTGAAGGCCCGCTGCCGGGCGTTCATCGCGATAGAACGCGACGCCGGCGCGCTGGACAAGATCCGCAAGCGCGGCGAGAAAATGGCGCGAGCCTTCGGCATGCCTTTCCTGGCCGTGGCCACGCCGCACGAGGCGGTGCAATGCGCCCGCGAATTGCTGGGGCAGACCGGCCCCGGGGGCTTCGTGGTGGACTGACCCCCTGGCCTTCCCCCACCCGATTCCAAGCGCGCCCGCGGGCGCGCTTTTTTTCGTCCCTGGCCGCCAGGCCCCTGCACGACACCTTGTTGCCGAAATTAGAATGCAATATTGATAAATTTGCGATTGTGGCAAAAGGTATTGCTGGAATAAATTCCAGCTCTGGCCCGATCGCCTGTCCCGCAGGCCAGGGCCGGCATCGCAGCGCGCCGGCCCCCCCGGAGGGCGCTCACCGCCTGTCCGCGGCAACACCCGCCCCCGCTTCCATGGTCCGACGCCATTGGCCGGCGCGTTCACGAGACGCCGCGGCGCAACCGCCCCGGGGGCCGCCGCCTCCCGCGCACCCACTGATAGCGGCTGCCGGCCGCCCAGGCTCGACACTGAGATTTACGGCACGCATATCAATGAAGCGATTCCAATTCGACAGCACCGCGCTTCGTTACTTTCTCACCGTCGTCGACACAGGATCCGTCAATCGCGCCGCCGCGCGGCTCAATGTCGTCAGTTCGGCGGTCAGCCGGCAGATCGCGGGGCTGGAGCAACGCCTGCACAATCAATTGTTCGAGCGCCATCCCAAGGGCATGCGCGTCACGGAAGTCGGCCGGATCCTGGCCGACCACGCGCGCCGGGTCGAGGCCGACGCCGCCCGCACCTACGCCGAGATCGACGGCCAGAACGGCCGCTACACCCAGACCGTGAAAATCGCCGGCGCGCCGGGCTTTGCCGCCTGCGCCCTGCCGCGCAAGTTCGCCGCCTTCCAGGCCGAACACCCCTCGATCCGCTTCAGCCTGCACATCCTGGACGCCGGACTGGTGTCCGAGCGGGTGCGCTCCGCCCAGGCCGACATCGGCGTCACCTATAGCCACACCGCCGAAAAGGACATCGCCGTCATCTATTCGCACCCCGCCGAGATCGTCGCCGTGATGCGCCCCGGCCATCCCCTGGCGGCCTGCGAATCGCTGCACATCACCCAGTTGCCGGCCTATCCGCTGGCGCTGCCCGAAGGCGGCAGCGCCCTGCGCCAGGTGCTGGACATGGCCAGCAGCCTGTACAACATCACCCTGTCGCCGGCTTTCACGTCGAACCTGCCGGACGCGGCCTACCAATATGTCCTGACCGGCGACGCGGTAACGCTGTGCGCCCGGCTGACCGCCGCCGACCATCTGGAAACCGGGCGGCTGATCTGCCGTCCCATCAACGACGCCTTGCTCAACGCCGGCCAGCTCCAGTTCCAGACGCACGCCTCGCGCCCGCTGTCGGACGCCGCCCACCGCTTCCTGCGCTTCATCCGCAGCGACGCGCCGCAACTTTTCTGACAGGCCCCGGGACAGCATTGCCAAAACCAGAATGCCCCCCTGAAAAATGATCAATTGTTAATTATGTAAATTAAATTTACAGTCAGCCCGGATTTTCCGAGACCGCGCTTTGACGGGTCAGCCCCAAGACACCTACAGGAGCCCCCCCCACCATGCTCAAGAACCTGAAGATACGCACCGGCCTCGCGGCCGTCCTGGCCCTCTTCGTATTGGCGCTGGCGGTCGCCACAGGCATGGGCTGGCTCTACGCCAAGGCCGCCGACGTGGCGGTGGACGATCTGAGTTCGGTGTCCGCCGAGCAGACCCGGCCCCTGTACGAAGCCCAGACGCTGCTGCTGCGCAGCCGCTTGACGCTGGTGGCCGCCTACCTGGACATCACCGCCGGCAAGGGTTCGCAAGCCCAGGCCAGCGTCGACCAGGCCACCCAATACCTGCAAGAGGCGCGCAAACGCTTCGCCGTCTATCAGCGCGTGCCCAAGAGCACCGAGGCCGGCATGAAGCTGGCCAGCGACCTGGAAGGCGTCTTCGCTGCCTATGTACGCAGCATCGAAGCGCTGGAACAGGCCCTGCAGAAGCAGTCCGCCGAGGGCTATGCCGCCGCCGTGGTGGACACCCGCAGCGCCGACGCCCGCTTCGTCGAACGCGTCAACAGTTTCCTGGAACATACCGAGCGCCGCACCGACCAGATCAATACCGCGTCCGACCAGCGTTACGACCGCGCCGAACTGTCGACCCTCATCATGCTGGCCCTGGCCGCCGCCCTGGCCATCGGTTGCTGGCGCTTCATCAGCCGCCAGGTGCTGCAGCCCCTGAAGGAAGCGGCCCTGCACTTCGACCGCATCGCCTCCGGCGACCTGACCCAACGCGTCACGGTGAACTCGGACAACGAGATCGGCGTGCTGTTCACGGCGCTCAAACGCATGCAGGAAAGCCTGACCCGCACGGTCAGCGAAGTACGCCGCAGCGTCAACGAGATCAACACCGGCGCGGCGGAAATCTCGTCGGGCAACACCAACCTGTCCTCGCGCACCGAAGAGCAGGCCGCGTCGCTGGAAGAAACCGCCGCCTCCATGGAAGAACTGGCCACCGCGGTCAAGCAGAACACCGAACACGCCCACCAGGCCAACGGCCTGGCGGCCGAAAGCCGCGGCGTCGCCCTGCGCGGCGGCGAGGCCGTGGGCCAGGTGGTGGAAACCATGGCGCGTATCTCGGAAAGCTCGCGGCGCATTGCCGAAATCGTGTCGGTCATCGACGGCATCGCCTTCCAGACCAACATCCTGGCCCTGAACGCGGCGGTGGAAGCTGCCCGCGCTGGCGAACAAGGCAAGGGCTTTGCGGTGGTCGCCGGCGAAGTCCGCACGCTGGCCCAGCGCAGCGCCCAGGCCGCTCGCGAGGTGAAAGACCTGATCGAGCAATCGACCAGCAATGTCGACAGCGGCGCCGAGCAGGTGCGGGCGGCCGGTGACACCATGCAGGAAATCGTCGCCTCGGTGCAGCGCGTCACCCAGATCATGGCGGAAATCACCGAAGCCTCGACCGAGCAGTCCATCGGCATCGACCAGATCAACCGCGCAGTGACCCAGATGGATGACGTCACCCAGCAGAACGCCGCCCTGGTCGAGGAAGCGGCCGCCGCGGCCTCGTCACTGGAAGAGCAGGCCAAGCGCCTGGCGGCCACCGCCGCCTTCTTCAAGTTGCCCGCCGAGACCGTCATCGACGTCACGCCCCAGGCCATCGCGGCCCCGCTGCGCCCGGCCTACGCGGGTTGACGCGCGGCCAACACGGTCGCCCAGCGCCCACCGACGGGAGCCGGGCGAGCCCCTCTCATTTAAGAGTCGGCCCGCCCGGCCGTTGTCCATAAGGTAAGGCCCCGCAAGACCGCTTGCGCCGGGCCTCCCTTCGACCACGAGCCCCGACGCATGAGCCGCGCCCTCGCCTGTCATTTTTGCCTCTCGACGCTGGCGCAAGGCGCCCCTCTGCTGGAAAGCAACGGCTCGGCCATCTGCAAGCCCTGTGTCGACGCCTTCTCGGCGCAGTTCACCGAACGGGCCTGGGTCATGGCCGCAACGCTGGACGAGCAGCTGGACGTGCTGCTGGCCGAAAGCAAGCGCGCGCTGGAGCACAGCGCCACCCTGGCCGAACGCGCCCGCAGCTGCGGCCTGAGCCTGACCGAACTGTCGGCCATGCCGCCGCGCGCCCTGTCCTGATCCGTCGACATGGGCGACAGGTGTTGACCGGGCGTATGCCTTGACCTCAACCACGGTTGAGGTTTGATACTGGCGCTCCTGCCAAGATGGATACGCTTACGGAGCCCGACATGTCGTCCCGCATCACCCCCGCCCTGCCCTCGCTCGCCTTCATCAACCCACCCGGCCTGTACGACCCGCGCCCCAACGGCTATTCGCACGTGGCCGTGGCCGACACGCCGGCCAGGCTGGTGTTCGCTGCCGGCCAGGGCGGCGAAAACGCCCAGGGCGAACTGCAGCCCGACTTTCTGAAACAAGTGCGCCAGGCGCTGGACAATGTCCAGATCGCCCTGCAAGGAGCCGGTGCCACGCTATTCGACGTGGCCAAGCTGACGGTGCTGGTGGTGGACCACAACCAGGAACGCCTGGCGCTGTTTTCCAACGAAATCAAGGCGCGCTGGGGCATCCACCTGGCGCCCGCCTGCACCTTGATTCCCGTGCCCCGGCTGGCGCTGGACGGCATGCTGGTGGAAATCGAAGCGACCGCGCTCTTGCCGCTTTGATGGCGTATCAGGCGCCAAAAGCCCCGCTGCGAAAATCGTGATAGGCCTGGGCAACCTGCTCAGCCGTGTTCATCACGAAAGGTCCGCGAGCCACCACCGGCTCGCGTAACGGCAATCCCCCGGCGAAAAATACGCGCATGCCGCCAGGGCCGCTGCGCATCAGGATGCCAGAGGAGCCGCCGGCTTCGGGGCGCGCCATCCAGACCACCTGCCCGGCTTTCACGGGATGCCTGTCCGGCCCGACGGTGCCGTCCCCCTCGAGGACATACAGAAAAACGTTGTAGTCAGCGGGAACCTGCTCTTCATGCTGGCGATCGGCCTGCATGCGGATGTCCAGCACGGTGACCTTGGCGTAGTTGAGCGTGGGCGCCACGGTGCTGCCCGACGCACCGGAGAAAACCCGGATCTCCACGCCATCGAGCCGCCGCGACGGCATGTCGTTGCCGATCAGATCCTGGTAGCGCGGCGGAACCATTTTGTCGGCGGCGGGCAGGTTCACCCACAGCTGCAGCAGATGCACGGTCTCTTTTGCGACGGGCACCTCGTTGTGGAGAATGCCCCGGCCGGCGGTCATCCACTGCGCATCGCCGGGCTGGATCACGCCGCCGTTGCCGTGATTGTCGACGTGCTCAAGATGGCCTTCGAGCACGAAGGTCACGGTTTCCATGCCGCGATGCGGATGCGTATCGAAAACGCCCTTCGGAAACCAGTCTTCGGCCATCAAGAGAAACGGATCGTTGAACGCCCAATCACCGGGCGCGATCAGTCGGCGCGCGCAGTGCAGCTCGTTGATCCCCTGATGAATCGAAGGGTCATCGACACGATGAACCGCGCGTAAGTGTGTTTCGGTATGCATGAAAGGCTCCGTTGAGGAAAGGCCGCCGACGACCACAGGCCGCCTGCTGACAACCACGGTACCGATGCACACCGGCCAGCAGAAGTGGATGTTTCTTAAAATGCACGGAACACACTGTTCCACCCGCCTGAGGCCGGTCGACCTCGCCGCAGGCCCATTTCGTCCGGCCGCCTGCCGCAGCCCTGCGCGGCCATTTTTTCCATACGGATCGCCCGGCGCTATTCGGTCACCAGGTAAGCCTGGCCGCCAGGCTTCAAGTAGGGCTTCAGATCCTTGAATGGCAAGCTGGCATGGGGGCCCAGGCATGCGCCCATGGCATGTCCGATGCCGGACACCGACAGGACCAGTTCGCCCGGCGCCCCAACGCTCAAGGCCAGGTAGTCAGGCCAGATGTCCGAGCAGCCCTCCAGCGATTCGCCGTCGGCCGGGTCCTGAGCCAAATCTTGAGTCTTGCCCGAGGTCTTGTCCTGGCGCTTGTCCGCCGCCAGCGGCGCACGCGCCTTCTCCATCAATGCCAGCAACGTCGGACTTGCCTTGCGCCAGCCGTCTTCGCCCGGCCTATAGGCGTCGAAAAGGCGATTCCAGTCCAGGTATTCACCACGCAGCAAGTCGAACGTGTATGGCTCGAAATGATTGTCGGGATGCGCACCGCCGCAGTACAGACTGCCGGATTCGGTCACCGTCATCAACGCCGGAGACAGCCAGTCGACCGAGATGCTTTCGTCGTCATAGCTGCCCAGCGTGCCCGCCGCCGGATTGCCGTCGGTATAGATCGTCGCCATGCAGCCCAGCGCCGCCAGGCTCATCTGCCAATGGCGCTGTTCGAGCAGATCGTTGATGCGTTGGAAGACCTGCGGATCCGGGTGCCGGCTCAGCCGCGGGTAGCTGAACTTGGTGCGGGGGTCTCGCCACAGACGGTAGGCCACCCCGGCGCCACCGACGTCGTGGCCGACCGGCACGGCGTGGCCGGCGAGCTTCAGCGTTTCGTAGGGGGCGTGCCGGGTATCGATACGGGCATTGACGCTGATGCCACTGCCCACGCCGCCGCTGATCGCATCGGTGACGGCCTGAACCGCATCCGGCGCCAACGCGTCGGGATCATATTCGGCGACGCGGCGCAGGCTGAAGCTGCGCGACTTGCCCGTGCGCGCGTCGACCCATTTCCCTTGGTAGCCGGCAGCGTCGCGTTTGCCCGACCAGGTGGCGGCAGGCGGCGCGGCGTCCGACTCCGGGTCTGCGCCGCTTTCCTTGATCTCGTAGTAGGTCCTGGGTTCGCGCAGGGCCTGCGGCGTGCCCCTGAGCGGGATGTCCACGCCATGCTTCGGATAGAAGTAGCGGCCGGCCACGGAACCGTCGGCCGCCGGCTGGCTGTCCAGTTCCATCACGACGTCGCCGGCGCCCTGCAGGGTGCCGGTGTACACGGTCCGCGGGGCGGCACTGACGTGGCCGCCAACAACGACAGCGACACACAGCGCCCACGCCGCAGGCGACTGGCGGCGCAAATACAGCGACATCCGACTCATTTCGAGGGCCCTGTTTCGGGAGGACACAACACGTGGTGGCACATGACTTCGCGAACTCCCATTCTGTTGGCACGGCAATGACCAGATCGGACCCGCGCGGTGCCTGGCCCTCTACCAAACGTAACGATAACCTGCGTTGATCCCCCAGGGCGATTCGAAGCGTGAGCCCTTCCTGTACTCGTAGTCCGCATACAGCCTGTGCCTGCCTCCCAAAGCGGCAATGACGCCCGCCCCCAGCTCGGCGCGCCCGCCCGAGAGATCGGTACGCGTGTCGATGCCATTGGTTGTCACCACACTCTTGCCATCCAGCTCATGGGACCAGCCGAATTTCACGTAGGGCTGCACCTGCTTTGCGTTGGTCAGTTCGATGCGACGGCCAACGAGAGCGTTCGCCCGCAATAATGTTGAATTCCCTGATCCCGAAACCACCCGCATGTCATTGCTCATGCGATAGCTCGCCCCGCTGGCATGAAATACCGAGACTTCCACTTGCGGCTCGACGAACCACCCATTGCCGAATCCCATCTGACGCCCGGCTTCCAGTGAGGCCCCAGCACCACGATTGCGGTACCCCCCCTCAACATTCGCCCCATCGGTCGCCTGCACCTTGAAGTCGTGCTTCATGCGATTGACCTTGGCCACCGCGTCCAGGTACCAACCGCTGTCCGCGATATACGTGGCATAGCCGCCTACGTGGTAGCTGTCGGTCCCGCCGCGTCCTTCGTCCTCGAATTTGCGCTGAGCGTGGCTGTAGCCCATCAGCCCGCCCAGATACCAACGCCCCTGGGACGCATGTTTCAGCTTGTCCGCCCCAAATTCCATCCCGCCGACATTTTGCGAATAGCCGCGGCCCCCCCTATTGTTGATCAGTTGTTTTTGGCCGAAAGCGCGCGCCCATGCTCCGCCTTGGTCGTTACCGAGCCGGAGTTCCCCCAATCGCTTGACCAGCGCATTCATCTCTGCATACCAAATGCCCTGGGCCACGCCCGCGTCAGTATTGACCGCCGCATTGGCGCCTGTCGACAACTGCTGGCCGGGTTGAAGCGAGACAACCGGCGGCACGACCTGGCCGGGTTGGAGCGGGACAACCGGCGGCACTGAGCCGACGTGGACCAGACTCCAATCACTGGCGCGCCCGCCGACAGCATCGCTGCGTTGCAGCGTGTAGCGGTAGGTGCCCGCATCCACGACCTGGCGACGGTTAGCCAAGGTAAACGATGCGCCGCCCCCCTCGGTGCGAACGATTTCTTGATGCAACCCGGCTGCGGTAGGTTCGCCGCCTGAATTTCGAACCAGAATGCGGTGGTCTCCGTTCGCCATACCCCCGACCCGCAGCAAGTCTGCGTGGTTGGCGGCAAGGTCCGTGTTCATCTCGAACAGACCCGCACCGGTCAGGTCGCCCTCCACTGTCAACGTACTGAAAGCCCCCGGCATAAAGATCACCGTACCCTCGTTATGCAAGGAACGCGTGTCAGAAGCGCCCGTCATGCGCCATTGGCTGGTCGGATCGATGGACAAGTGATTCACCCCCTCGCCGCGCCCCAGCCAACGCGAACCCTCTGCGAGCGCAAAATCGGCCGAGAAGCCTGGGGGCACGCCGATATCGCCCTGCAGGGACGAGCCGCTGGCCACGAAGCTGCTGGAGCCGTTGCCATCCGCCGCAAAGAGATTGCCTGCCGCACTCGTGACCTCGGAGTCCCGCAGGTCGAACGATGCATGGCCAGCGCCGACTGCCATGATCGCGTTGTCCGCCGCGGTCAGGCGGCTGTCTTGCACACGGAAGGTATTGGTGTACCCCTGCCCCGCCGTCGAAAACATCACCCGTCCCGCGGACTGAAGCGTGCTTGCCGCAATGGATATGACGCCGCCATTGCGTGCATAGACGGTCCCCTCGGAACCCGCGCTGGCGGTCGTGAGTGCCGCATTTTTCAGCCGGGCAATGCCGCCTCGCTCGGCCAGTACCCCGATGTTGTCAGCTTGAATGCGCGTGCCGTCCATCGACAGGACACCACCGTAGGTAACTGTCGCGCCCAAGCCTCGGGCGCCCTCGGCACGAATACTTCCTCGCTGAAAGGTGAGAAGCGACGTGTCGAACAGCACGTAGACCCCCCGCGAGTCGCGTTCGTTCGCGATGACATTCACATCTGTCGCACGCACGACGCCATTTGCGAGCTGGAGTCCTCCGCCCGCTATAGGCCATGAAGCCTCTATCGTTGAATCGCTGATGTCGACGCTTGCGCCATCGCGGACCCAGAGAACCCGGTCTCCCGCGTTGACGTGGATCCTCGTCGCAGTCAACGAAGAAACCGTACCATCCGGTGCCGGAGCGACGACGTGTATACCTGCCAGACGACCGTCGATACGCGTATCGCTCACGTCGGCGTGGCCGCCATAGGCGACTTCCAAGCCTTGGGCGTCCCCCTTGAGGCGGCTAAGCGAAATATCCACGCGGCTCTTGCCGTCCACGGACACCCCTGAGCCGCCGCCGGTAATGTCACTGTTGATAATGGTCGCGGTGGCCACGGCTGGCGGTCTGCGCCCCCCCAGATAGAGTCCATGGGAGGCTGGATGTTGGGATACGACCGAGGAATCCCGGATGATCGCCGTCGCGCCGTAAAGCAACAGTGCGCTGCCGTAGCCATTACTCATCGCACGGGCGCCACCATCCAGGCTGATGGTCCCGCCCAAACGGGCAACAGAACCTTGAATGATCCCACCGTCCCTCACCCGCAAGTGGGCGCCATTGGTGACGAGCCACCCATCCGAAGCGCTATTGCGATCGACCGTGACCGATTGGCCCACGCCATCTATCGTTCGCGCCAATGATGCGGGCCCAAAAGCGCACAGGACGGCACTCACCGCTACTGACAGCGCCGCACGGTGATGCGGGGCCGTGGTGGGCATCGCCGGCAATGCAGCACGCTGCGCGTCGTTCGTTTGACTCGGGAAGATACTTGCATTGGGCATTGGCTTTCCTCGTGCGCAACCAGGCAATAAGGAAAGGCCTTCGCGTGGCCATGCCACGCTGCGTGAAGCCCACTCCACACTGACTCGTCGCGCGAATAAAAGCGGCGCCATCGGCGCCAGATTCGAAAGAGAAGCCAGGATGAAGCAAACCCACCATGAATAGACGCACCATGGTGAAAACTAGAAACTTCTGGGATTCCGCGAAAGGGGTCGCCCAATGCGTAAGCGACCGCATCGGTGACGCGATGCGCGCGCCCGAAAAAAAAGCGCCGCTAAAAAACTAGCGGCGCTTTACACAAAATCAGGGTGGTGGGCTGAGCGAGACTCGAACTCGCGACCAACGGATTAAAAGTCCGCTGCTCTACCGACTGAGCTATCAGCCCGACCGAAGCCCGAAATTATGGCTTATTTCGATGGCGCTGTCAAAAATCAATGAAAAACGGCCGCTCGCGCGGCCGTCCTGGTATCGGGCGACCAATCCTGGCTTACCAGGCGGCCACCACGGCGCCCTTGAACTTGGTCTCGATGAATTGCTTCACAGCCGGGCTGTGATAGATGCTGACCAGCTTGGCGAACTCGGGACGGTCCTTGTCCTTTTCACGCACCACCAGCACGTTGGCGTACGGCGAATTGGGCGATTCCTGGGCGATCGCGTCCTTGGCGGGGTTCAGGCCCGCTTCCAGCGCGAAATTGGTGTTCACGGCCGACGCGTCGGTGTCGTCCAGCGAACGCGGCAGCTGGGCGGCGTCCAGCTCGATGAAGCGCAGCTTCTTGGGGTTCTCGATCACGTCGATCGGGGTCGCCTTCAGGCCGGCTTCCGGACGCAGCTTGATCAGGCCGTTGGCCTGCAGCAGCAACAGGGCGCGACCACCGTTGGTCGGGTCGTTGGGCAGCGCGATGCGGGCGCCATCCTTCAGTTCGGCCAGCGACTTGATCTTCTTGCTGTAGATGCCGATCGGGAAAATCACGGTCTTGGCGATGCTGACCAGCTTGTAGCCGCGGTCGGCGTTGGCGTTGTCCAGGTAGGGCTGGTGCTGGTAGCTGTTCACGTCCAGGTCGCCCGAAGCCAGCGCGACGTTGGGCTGCACGTAGTCGGTGAACTCGATCACCTGGATGTTCAGGCCCTGCTTGGCGGCCTCCTGCTTGACCACGTCGAAGATCTGGGCGTGCGGGCCGGCGGTGACGCCCACCTTCAGCGGCTTGTCCTGGGCCAGGGCGGGCTGGGCGAATACGGCGGCGCCGAGGGCGAACGCGGCCAGCGACTTCAAAACCTTGATGCTCATGTTGCGAATATCCCGAATGTCGGAAGTAGAGGAAGAATGGCCCTGGATGCTCAACGGTGCGAAATGCGGCGCACGTAGCGGTCGCCCAGGCTTTGGATCAACTGCACCAGCACGATCAGCACGATGACCACGGCGGCCATGACGTCGGACTGGAAACGCTGGTAGCCGTAGCGGATGGCCAGGTCGCCCAGGCCGCCGCCGCCGATGGCGCCGGCCATGGCCGAATAGCCGATCAGGCTGACCACGGTGACGATGGTGGCGGCGATCAGGCCGGGCAGCGCCTCGGGCAAGAGCACCTTCATGATGATCTGCATCGGCGATGCGCCCATGGCGCGCGCGGCGGTGATCAGGCCCGGGTCGACTTCGCGCATCGCGTTCTCGGCAATGCGCGCCATGAACGGAATCGCAGCCACCGACAACGGCACGATGGCGGCGGTGGTGCCGATGGAAGTCTGGGCCACCAGGCGCGTGAACGGAATGATGGCGACCATCAGGATCACGAACGGCACCGAACGCGTGGCGTTGATGACTGCGCCCAGGGCGTGGTTCACCGGCTGGTTCTCCAGCATGCTGCCACGCGCGGTGACGGTCAGGATCACGCCCAGCGGAATGCCGACCAGCACCGCAATGGCGCTGGCCACACCCACCATCAGCAGGGTGTCAAGCAGCGACGTAATAAGCAGGTCGATCAGTTGCGGGCTCATGAGCAATTTCTTCAACGGTAATGTCACGGGCGGTCAACGCGGCAATCGCGTCCTTGACCGCGGCGGGGGTGCCTTGCGCCAGCACGAACATCGTGCCCACGGCAACGCCCTGGATGTCTTCGACGCGGGCCTGCACCAGGCCCACGTCCAGCGAATACTGCGTCGACAGGTCGGACAGGAACGAGCCCGACGCGTCGGTGCCGGTCAACGACAGGCGCAACAGGCGCACAGCCTGGCCGGGCTTGGCGGCGGCCAGCGTCTCGATGCGCTGCTTGACGGCGGCCAGCGTGGCATCGGTCAGGTCCGATGCGGTGGCGGCCGACACCATGGCGCGGGTCACTTCGTGGCGCGGCTGCGCGAACACTTCGCGCGTGCTGCCCATTTCCACGACTTCACCTTGCGACAGCACGGCCACACGGTCGCAGACCTCGCGCACCACTTCCATCTGGTGCGTGATCATCACGACGGTCACGCCGGTCTTGCGGTTGATGTCGCGCAGCAACGCCAGGATGTTGTGGGTGGTTTCGGGGTCCAGCGCGGACGTGGCTTCATCGCTCAGCAGCACGTCCGGATTGTTGGCCAGCGCGCGGGCGATACCCACCCGCTGCTTCTGCCCGCCGCTGATCTGGCTGGGATAGCGGTCGCGCAGGTGCTCCAGGCCCACCAGGGCCAGCAGGCGCTCGACGCGCGCGGGGATTTCGTTCCTGGCCACGCCGGCGATTTCCAGCGGCAGCGCCACGTTGCCGTACACGGTGCGGCGCGACAGCAGGTTGAAGCCCTGGAACACCATGCCGATGCGGCGGCGCTGGGCACGCAGTTGCGCTTCGTTCAGGCCGGTCAGTTGCTGGCCGCCGATGGCGATGGTGCCTTCGTTGGGGCGCTCGAGCAGGTTGATGCACTGGACCAGCGTGCTTTTACCGGCCCCGCTGGGGCCGATGATGCCGAAGACCTCGCCCTGCTGGATATGCAGGTTGATGCCCCGCAGCGCCTGGAACTGGCCATGCGGCGTGGCGTAGGTCTTGGATAGGTTCTCGATCTGGATCATGGCAAGCGATTTTGTATCTTTTCTCTTCTAAAGAGAACGACCGTTTTTTCCATTTTTAATAACTAACAGTAATATAGGATGCGTCCGCGCAAAGACGCAAAGGGCAGCCAGGAAGGAAAGCCTTCCTGACTGCCCTTTTATTCATTGGTGGCCGGTTGACCGGCCACCCGGGTTCAGCGAGCGCGCGAGATGCGCACTTCGGCGCCGCGGCGCTTGACCTCCAGCCCCTCGGACGGCGAGATGCGCAAGCCTTCCAGGCCCTTGATGTAGCTGGAGCCCTGCATCTGCATGACGCGGATCTTGTTGCGCATGACCACCGGGTTGTGCACCGGCATGCCGAACATCCAGACTTCGTCGAGGATACGCGCCGAATTGAACTCGCCCGTATGCTGCGCGGCGGGTCCCAGACAGAGCATGTGCCCTTCGCGACCGAACACCGGGAACTGGCCCAGCTCGCAGTCGATAGTCCAGGTGGTGCCGCCTTCGTAGCGGTGGCCGGTGTTCAAGTCCCACCAGGCCTCGCCCTTGGGCAGGTACACCCTAACCTGCTTGCCCGGTTCGGTGATCGGCGCCACCAGCAGGGCCGGGCCCAGCAGGTATTGCAGGTCCCATTCGTGGGCATGCGGATCGTTCGGGAACGACAGCGCCATGGACCGCTGCACCGGCAGGCCGGTGCGCGCGGCGTCTTCGATGGCGCCCAGCACATAGGGCACCAGGCGATAGCGCCATTGCATCCAGGTCTTGACCTGGGCCAGGGTCTCGTCGCCGAAGTCCCAAGGCATCAGGCCGGCCACGCCCTGGAAGGAGAAGTTCGCCGAGAACACGCCTGCGGTCAGCCAGCGCAGGTAGAGCTCCGGCGTCATGCCGGCCGCGCTGCGCGAGGCCGTGCCGATGCCGTGCACCTGCACGGGCAGGCCCGAGGCGCCGATGGACAGGGCCGTGCGCAACGTGTGGCGCAGGCCGTCCCAGGAATTGTCGACCTGCGGCCCCACCTGCCACGGCAGGCGCTGCGCCGCCGGAAACAGGTCGGTGCTGGGCACCACGCCTTCGGGCGGCACCTTCAGGCCGGCAACCGCGTCGAACAGCGCGCGGCGCACCAGCAGCGGATACATGCTGCGCAGCGCCGGGCCGGTTTCGCCGTTGCGGGCGTTGACGCCATCGGGAATGGCGATCTGGGCATCGCACGCGGGCGCGTCCAGGCCATCTTCGATCAGTTGGCGATGGCGCTCGACCCACAGGTTGTAGATGTCGCGGTAAGTCAGGTCCAACAGGCCATAAGGCTGGCCCGAAGTGGCGGCGTTGCCGTCGAATACCTGTGCCGAGCCGTCGTCCTTGGCCAGCAGCCAGCCGCGGTCTTCGAGTTCCTCGAACAGCGGGCTGGTCTTGATCACGCCCGGAAAGCCCGAGGCGGCGACGTGCACGTTGTGCTTGTGGAACAGGGCCAGCATCTGCTTGGCGTCCGGGAAGCGCTGGGCATCCCATTCGAACACGGCCTTGTCGGACTGAAAGCCCCAGGCCGCCGGCTGCGCCAGCGTGACGGCGTCGACCGGAATCTGGTTTTCGCGCATGCGGGCCAGCAACGCCACGGTCTGCGTCGGCATTTCGCCGCTCGCCTGCTGCAGCCACGCGCCCATCGCCCACAGCACCGGCTGGCCGGCGCGGCCGGTCAGCGCAGTGTATTGGTTCAGGATTTCAGCGGGCTCGCCGGCAAACAGGAAGACGTCGAGCACGGCATCGTCGACACTGACGATGTAGGCCGAATCGGCCGGCGCGGCGCCCACCGAATGCTGCACCCGGCGCATCGTGTTGACGTAGACGCCCCAGCCTCGCGGGCTCCATGCCAGCGGCAAGGCGCGATGCTCGGGATCGTCTGACACGACGGATTCGTCGCGGCGGTTCAGGTCGCCCGGGGTTTCGCCCAGGCCGTAGACGCGCTCGTCCGGCAGCAGGGTGAACCCCGCCGTCCAGGCTGCGTCGTCGGCCTGGTCCAGCGCGTTGTGCCCGAATGCGGGCGTATGCGCGGAAACCTCGGACTCGAACACCCGCTCGTCATTGCGGTACAACGCAATCCGCACGGGGTTGGATTGGATCTCCAGGGCAACGTCGCCCTGGGTGATGCGCCAACCGTCCCCGCCTTCGCGTGGCGCGATGGCGGCCTCGCCCACGGCCTCTTGGCGCGCGAGCAGCATTTCAGCCACGGCACGCGCACGCGCGCCGGGCTTGTCATCGGTAAGGTGGTTCGCCTCGCCGCAGCGCAGGCGAAAAACACCAGGCGCATGCGCCTCGACTACCAGGTGCAACCCATCGCCCGCGTCGAAATCGATGCGACTGGGGCGGGACGTCAGCAGCTCGATGGTGTCGAGCTGGGTAGTATGGGCAAAGTCGAACTTGGGCGGCACAGAGCATCCCCCGGCTTAAGCCAAAAACCATCAAAAGACGCTATTTTGACGGATTTGAGCTTTGAAATAAACTCGGTCCCTCTTTTGGATGGCGATATCATCCAAAAAAGGGGTCACAAAGCCCCCCGCCAACGCGTGTCCGGCCAACCACCGGTGCGCCGCCGGAACGCCAACTTTGAGCCCAAAGCGGGCTATTTGGCGCCAAATCCTGGCATTTCCCGCAATTCTACGCCACCTCGCCCGACTCCCCCCGGGGCGCTGAAGTTTTTTTCAGCGCGGCGAAATAAGTTGGGCCAGATCGGTTTCAAGGGGTGACGGTTCGCCGCAAAGGCGCGCGGCAATCAGATCCCCCATCAATGCCGACCACGACAGCCCCCGCGACGCATAACCGGCGGCCAGCCACACGCCCGGCGCATGCGCCAGCGGCCCCACGGCGGGCAGGCGCCCCGGCAACACCGCGCGCCACCCCGCCCAACCCGGCAAGGCGCCCGGCACCAACGCGTCGAACGCCGGAAATGCGCCCCCCAGCAGCCCCGCCGCCTTGTCCAGCGTGACCCGCTGGCCCTCGGCGCCGATGCCCGCCTGCGTCGCGCCATGCACATAGGTGCTGCCCACGACGCAACCGGCTCCGGTGTCCGGCAGCAGATAACCTTCGCCCCCCACCACGCAGCGGGGGCCGCCCGCCAAGGCCACGGCCGGCACCAGGGTCACTTCGCCGGCCAGCGCATGCATCTGCGCCACCCGCGGCAGGGGCGCCAGCCAGCCGCTGGCCTCCAATACCGCCTGCGCCCCGAAGGCGTTGGCCAGGATGACGGTGTCGGCCCGCGCCAATTCGTGGCCCGCCGCATCCAGGACACGCCAGCCGCCTGCCTCGGCCAGCACCCGCGCCACCGCGCCGGGCACGACCTGCACCCCGGGCGTCGCCAGCAACGCGGGAACCAGCCGGTCGGGCTGCACCAACATGCCCTGGCCAAAAAACACGCCGCCGCGTGCCAGTGGCAGTCCGGCCAACGCGCTGGCTTCATCGCGACTGACTTCGCGCACCCAATCGCGGGGGAAGGCCAGGGTTTCCAGCGTGCCGGCCAGCGCGGCCGCGCGGCCCGCGTCGCGTTCGAGCTGCACCGTACCGCAGACCGTCGGCGCCGCGCCAACAGGCAAGCCCGCCCAACGCGCCAACGCCCGGGCGCTGCCCGCGCGCGACAAGCGCGCCCGCGCGTTATCGTCCCGCGCCAGCACAGGCGTCAACGCCGCGGCGGCGTGGCCCGCATGGGCGGCAATGCCTTGCGCCAGCGAGGCATCCAGCACCGTCACGCGCCATCCGCGCAGCGCCAGCGACTGCGCGATCCCCGACCCGGCCAGCCCCGCCCCGACCACTACGGCATGGCGGTCCGCGTCGGCCACGGCAGGCGCCCCTGCCGCGGCGCCGGGCGCCGCCACCGAGCCCACGGTCATGTGCCATTTGCCGCCATAACCCGGCGCCCGACGCGCCTCGAAACCCGCCTCTTGCAAGGCTCGCCGCAATTCGCCCGTGCATGCCCAGGTCGCCACGGTGGCGCCGGGCGCCGCCAGCCGCGCCAGCGCCTTGAGCAGCGGCGCCTGCCACATGTGCGGATTGCGCTCGGGCGCAAAGCCGTCGAGAAAGTAAGCGTCCACCCTGGCAGACAGGCGCGGGGCCAGCGTCTGCGCATCGCCCAGACCCAGGGTCAGCGTCACCGCACCGCCCTCGAATTCCAGGCGGTGCAGGCCTGGCAGCAGCGGCGGCCATTGCGCCGCCAGTTGCGCGCCCAGCGCCGCCAGCGGCTCCGGGGCATGCCGCGCCAGCAACGCTGCGAGATCCGCGCGCGCAAACGGATGCGCTTCCAGCGACACCACGTGCAGGGTCCGCGACCGCTGCGGATCGTCGCGCCACGCGCGCCAGAGCGCCAGGAAGTTCAGCCCCAGGCCGAATCCGGTCTCGCATACCGTGAAGGCGCCTCGCCCACGCCAGCGTTCGGGCAGGCCATTGCCACGCAGGAACACATGTTCCGCCTGCCCCAACGCCCCCGACGGCGAGTGATACACGTCGCCATAGACCGGGCTGTAAAGGCGGCCCTGCGCATCGAATTCAGCGGCGGCGGGGGTCAGGGGAACGTAGGACGAGGACATGGAAACGGCGTATGGAACGAATGTCTGACACTAAGGATTATCGGACGACGCGGGGGGCGGCGTTGGATGGACGCCACGCACCATGCGGGTTTTGCGGGCGTGGCCACGAATTTGACGCATACCTGGGCTTACACTCGATTCATGGAAACCTATGATCAGCCCCGCTCGCTGGCTTCATCCATTGACCTGTGCGCCGCCATCGACGCGGCCGTCACAGCGGCGCATGCCGGTGCCGCCATCCTGCAATCCTACGCGCATCACCGCACCGATCTCGTGATCGACCGCAAGGCGCGCAATGATCTCGTATCGCAGGCTGACCGCGAAGCCGAGGCTGTCATTATCCAGGAGCTGCAGGCCCGCACGCCCAAGTTCGGCATCGTCGCCGAAGAAACCGGCGGCCAGGCCCAGGGCATTGCCACCTGGTACATCGATCCGCTCGACGGCACCACCAATTTCCTGCACGACATCCCCCACTATGCGGTGTCGATCGCCCTGATCGCGCATGCCGGCACGGCCATTTCGGCCAACGAACGCCTGGCCGTCGACACCCCCGTCGTCGGCGTGGTCTACGACCCCTGCCGCGAAGAACTCTTCACCGCCGTGTATGGCCTGGGCGCGTGGCTCAACGGTCGCCGCATCTCGTGTTCACGCACCCGCACGCTCGAAGACTCGGTGCTGGCCACGGGTTTTCCGTTCCGCGATTTTTCTTTCGCCAGCCAATACATGCCGATGCTGCACGAGGCCATCAACCGCGCGCGCGGCGTGCGGCGCATGGGCGCCGCGGCGCTGGATCTGGCCTGGACGGCCTGCGGCCGCTATGACGGCTATTGGGAAATGGGGCTGGCCCCCTGGGACGTGGCGGCGGGCACCCTGATCGTGCGCGAAGCGGGCGGCGCCTGCAGCGACATGCATCGCACGGATTCCTGGCCCATCGGCGGGCGCGTGGTAGCCGGCAACCGCGACATCGAACGCGCCCTGCACGACATGATTGCCCCGCACCTGGCCCCGCCGGGCTGACGCCCGGCCGCCGCGCATCAGCGCAGATCAGGCTGCGTGGCCCTGCGGCGCAGCGGCCTTGGCATCGGCATCGGGGCGCAGCTCACGCCGCAGGATCTTGCCGACGTTGCTCTTGGGCAGCTCGTCGCGGAACTCCACGAAACGCGGCCGCTTGTAGCCGGTCAGCTTGTCCTTGCACCACGCCTGCACCTGGGCTTCGGTCAGCGACGGGTCTTTCTTCACGACGAACACCTTCACGGCCTCGCCCGAATGTTCGTCCGGCACGCCGATGGCTGCGCATTCCAGCACGCCGGGCATCTGCGCCACCGCCGCTTCGACCTCGTTCGGATAGACCTTGAAGCCGGACACCGTGATCATGTCTTTCTTGCGGTCGACGATGCGGGTGTAGCCCTTGTCGTCCATGATGCCGATGTCGCCGGTGCGGAAATAGCCGTCGGCGGTCATGGCGTGGCGGGTTTCCTCCGGCTTTTGCCAGTAGCCCAGCATGACCTGCGGCCCGCGGATGGCGACTTCGCCGCGCTCGCCCAACGGCACTTCGTTGCCCGCGTCGTCAAGAATCGCCACCTCGGTGGACGGCAGCGGCAGGCCGATGGACCCGGAATACGCGGTGGCGTTGGTCGGGTTCACCGTGGCCACCGGCGACGTCTCGGACAAGCCGTAGCCCTCGACCAACGGCCGCCCGGTGATCTTCAGCCAGCGCTCGGCCACCGCCTGCTGCACCGCCATGCCACCGCCCAAGGTCAGCCGCAAGCCGGAGAAATCGAGCTTGGCGAAATCCTCGTTGTGGGCCAGCGCGTTGAACAGCGTATTGACGCCCGGAAACACGTTGATGGGCGTCTTGCGCCACGCCCCGATCAGCGAAGGCTGGTCGCGCGGATTGATGACAAGCACATTGCGCATGCCCGCGTGCAGGCCATACAGGCCGCAGACCGTCATGGCGAACACGTGGTAGAGCGGCAAGGCGCTGAGAATGGTGATCTGCCGCCCCGCCATGTCGTGCAGCGCGGGGCTGGCCACCGCTTCCATCTGCATCACGTTGGCGGTCAGGTTGCGGTGCGACAGCATCGCCCCCTTGGGCACGCCGGTGGTGCCGCCGGTGTATTGCAGCACCGCCAGATCGTCCATTGATATGGCGGGCGCGGCGAACGGCAGCCGCGCGCCCTGGGCCAGCACCTGCGGCAGCATGAGCGCGCCGTCGATGCGCCAGGCGGGCACCAGCTTCTTGATATAGCGGGCCGCCAGATTGACCAGCGGCGCCTTCAGGCCGCCAAGCAGGTCGCCCGGGCCCGTCACCACGATGTGCTTGAGCGAACCGCGGTCGGTGACGCTTTGCAGCGTGTGCGCGAAATTCTCGAGAATGACAATGACGGACGCCCCGCTATCGAGCAACTGGCGTTGCAGTTCGTCGGCGGTATAGAGCGGATTGACGTTGACCACCGCGTGGCCGGCTCGCAGCGTGCCCAGCATGGCGACCAGGTAGGCCGGCACGTTGGGCATCATCAGCGCGACGCGCGAGCCCTTGGGCAGCCCCAGGCTTTGCAGCCACCCTGCGAACGCCCGGGCATGCGCGTCCAGTTGCGCATAGGTGATGTCGCTACCCATGGCCGTCAGCGCAATGCGGGACGAATACTGCTTGCAGGCGCGGTCCAGCAGATCGGTCAGCGAGGTGTAGCCGTCGGTGGAGATATCGGCGGGAACCCCTTGCGGGTAATGGGCAAGCCACGGGCGGGTCATGGTGTTTGTCTCCATTAAATTGGCTTTTGATTGATGATAACCTTGTTGCGTTCCCAAATTCCGCTTGATCCCTCCCATGAAACTGCTCGAACCCATCGTCGCCTGGCACCACGACATCTCCCAGATCCGACGCGACATCCACGCCCATCCCGAACTCGCGTTCGAGGAATTCCGCACGGCGGACGTGGTGGCGGCCAAGCTTGAAGAATGGGGCATCGAGATCCACCGGGGCCTGGGCGGCACGGGCGTGGTCGGCATCATCCGCGGCAACCAGCCGGGCGAACGCGCCGTCGGCCTGCGCGCCGACATGGACGCCCTGCCCATGCAGGAAGCCAACACCTTCGACCACGCCAGCAAGCACGAAGGCAAGATGCACGCCTGCGGCCACGACGGCCACACGGCCATGCTGCTGGCGGCCGCGCGCTACCTGTCGCAGCACCGCGATTTCGCCGGCACGGTCTACGTCATCTTCCAGCCCGCCGAAGAAGGCGGTGGCGGCGCCAAGCGCATGATCGACGACGGCCTGTTCACCCGCTTCCCCATGGAGGCCGTGTTCGGCATGCACAACTGGCCCGGCATGAAAGCCGGCCAGTTCGGCGTGACCGCCGGCCCCATCATGGCGTCCAGCAACGAATTCTCGATCGTGATCAAGGGCAAGGGCACCCATGCCGGCATGCCCAACCTGGGCATCGATCCCGTGATGGCTGCCGTGCAGTTGGCGCAGTCGTTGCAGACCATCATCACGCGCAACCGCAATCCGCTGGATGCCGCCGTGCTGAGCATCACGCAGATCCACGCGGGCAGCGCCGACAACGTCGTGCCCAACCACGCCGAACTGCGCGGCACCGTGCGCACCTTCACGCTGGACGTGCTTGACCTGATCGAACGCCGTATGGAAGAAATCGCGCGCCACACCTGCGCGGCCATGGACTGCGAAGTGCAGTTCACCTTCCAGCGCAACTACCCGCCCACCATCAACCACCCCGACGAAGCCGCCTTCTGTGCCGACGTCATGCGCGGCATCGTCGGCGACGACATGGTCAACGATCACGTCCAGCCCACCATGGGCGCCGAAGACTTCGCCTTCATGCTGCAGGAATTGCCTGGCGCCTATGTCTGGATCGGCAACGGCACGGGCGACCACCGCGCCGCCGGCCACGGCCTGGGCCCCTGCATGCTGCACAACGGCAGCTACGACTTCAACGACGACCTGCTGCCGCTGGGCGGCACTTACTGGGTGCAACTGGCGCTCAAGCGCCTGGCCAAGGCCTGAGTCCCCGGGGCCGGCCGCGGCTAATTCGCGGCCTGGCCTGCCCCCACCGCCAGGCACATCGCCAGGAAACGCCGGGCCGCGCGGGCCGCTGCATCGGCATGCGGCACCAGGATGCTCAACGTGCGCGTCAGCGGCCGGGGCAGCAGCCGCAAGGCCGCCAGCGCGCCGTCTTCGTGCCGCATCGACATCGCCGACACGAATCCCACGCCCAGGCCGGCGCGCACCGCCTGCTTCACCCCTTCCACCCCCGCCAGTTCCAGGCCGATCGACGGCGCCAGCCCCGCATCCGCGAAAGCGCGTTCGACCAGTCGGCGCACGCCTGAACCCGGCTCGCGCATCACCAGCGCCGACGCCGCCAGGTCACGCAGCGTGACGGCCCCCTTGCCCGCCAGGGCGTGATCGGCCCGCACGATCGCCACCACTTCGTCCTGCCGCCAGGCGTGCACCGCCGTGTCGGCAGGCAGGCCGGCCGGCACATCGCCTTCGATGAAAGCCAGGTCCAGCGCCGGCAGGCGTTCAACGATTTCGCGGGTATTGCCATCGGACAGGTGCAGGCTGACCGCCGGAAAGGCATGCCGGAAATCGGCTACCAGCGCCGGCAGCAGGTAACTGGCCGGCGTCGTGCTGGCCCCCAGTCGCAGCGCACCGGTTTCCAGCCCGCGCCAGGATTCGCGCACCGCCTGCGCCTGTCGGTACACCTGACGCAGTTGGCGCGCCTGTTCGGCCAGGCGCTCGCCCGCGTCCGTCAGCGCAATGCCGTGGCCGCTGCGGCGGTACAGCGGCTCGCCGAACCATTCCTGCAGGGCCCGCAACTGGCCGGACACCGCCGGCTGCGACAGATGCAGCGCCTGCGCGGCGCGGCTGATGTTGCCGGCATCGGCAACGGCGGCAAAGGTAAGCAGTTGGTCTGGAGTCATGAAGAAGCACCCAATCCCAGGGCAGGCGGCCCGGGTCCGATTAACTATCAGGATTTCCGATATTACATATTCAAAATAAAGATTTTTCAAATAACGGGCCGGAAATTAATATTTCGTCTAGTTATGTAGATATGCCCAAAGGCCCGCCATGAGCTCCGCCACCAGCGCCACCGCCCCTCTCCCCGCCTCCCCGGCCGCCGCCCCTGCGGCAACCGCCACGCCCTGGCGCGACAAGCTCAACGGCGTGCTGTTCGTCGGCCTCATGGCCGCCGCCGTCATGCAGCTGGCGGACCTGCCCGCCATCCGGCAACTGGGTTTCTCGCCGTTGGTCGTCGGCATCGTCTGCGGCATGCTGTACGGCAACTTCCTGCGCGGCACCATGCCGGTCGACTGGGGTGTGGGGGTCAACTTCACCGCGCGCCGCCTCCTGCGCATCGCCGTCGCCTTTTATGGCCTGAACATCAGCATCCAGCAGATCGCCGCCGTCGGCCTGCCCGGCCTGGCCGTATCGGTGGCGGTGGTGGTGGGCACGCTCGTGATCGGCACCCTGGTGGGACAGCGCCTGTTGGGCCTGGACCGCGACACCGCCATGCTGACGGCCGCCGGCAGCGCCATCTGCGGCGCGGCCGCCGTGCTGGCCTTCGAACCCACATTGCGCGCAGCGCCGCACAAAAGCGCCGTGGCCGTCGCCACCGTGGTGCTGTTCGGCACCCTGTCCATGTTCCTGTACCCGGTGCTGTACCACGCCGGCTGGCTTCAGTTCGACACCCAGGCCCTGGGCATCTACATCGGCGGCACCATCCATGAAGTGGCCCAGGTCGTCGGCGCCGCCAGCAACATCGACCCGGCCACCACCGAAGTCGCCACCATCGTCAAGATGACCCGCGTCGCGCTGCTGGTACCCGTGCTGCTGGTGCTGGGCCTGTACCTGCGCAGCGCCGCCAGCCACGCCGGCGGCCAGGCCAAGGGCGCCAAGCTGCCCATCCCCTGGTTCGCGGTCGGCTTCCTGGTCCTGGCCATCATCAATTCGCTCAACATCATCCCGGCCGACGTTGTCGCCGCCATCCGCCGCCTGGACGTCTTCGCCCTGACCATGGCCATGACGGCGCTGGGCATCGAAACCCGCTTCGCCCAGATCCGCAAGGCCGGTCCCCGCGTGATGGCGCTGGGCCTGATCCTGTACGCCTGGCTGCTGGTGGGCGGCTACGGCATCGTCAAGCTGGCTTCGTGATCCGGCGATAAACCGCTGCGGCAGGCCCCCGGCACGCGCCCGGGGGCCACGTTTTTCCTGCATAATCGGCTGGTTGCCTTGCATTGGAGCCGGCCGCATGACCTCCAGCACCAAAACCCCCTTCACGACTTTGCCCGCCGATCGCGACGCGGTATTGCGCGTCATGCCGATGCCGGCGGACGCCAATATCCACGGGGATGTTTTCGGCGGCTGGATCATGTCCCAGGTCGACATCGCGGGGTCCATCCCCGCGGCCCGCCGCGCGGCCGGCCGTGTAGCCACCGTCGCCGTCAACGCCTTCCAGTTCAAGCAGCCCGTCTTCGTGGGCGACCTGCTCAGTTTCTACGCCGCGGTCATCAAGACCGGCAAGACGTCCGTCACGGTATCGGTCGAGGTCTACGCCGAACGCCAACGGCTGGATGCCGAAGTCGTCAAGGTCACCGAAGCCACACTGACCTACGTGGCCACCGACGAAGCGCGGCGCAGCCGCCCCCTCCCCATTCTTTGAGCCGTAACGCATGACGCAGTCCGCCGCCGCGCAGAAACCGCCTGCGACGCCCCGTCGCCTCGACCCGGAAGACGCGCAACACGCCCTGGCGGAAGTCCAGGAACGTCTGCGCCGCCAGCAATTGGTTGCCGACCTGGTCCATCGCCAGGAAGAAGGCGATGCCAAGGCCACCCTGGTCGAAGACCTGGTGCATCGCCAGCACGAAGCCGAACTCAAGACCCTGCTCGACGGCCTGCATCCGGCGGATATCGCCTTCATCCTGGAATCGCTGCCCAAGGATGAACGCCAGGCCATCTGGAAGCTGGTCAGCCCCGAGCACGATGCAGACGTGCTGCTCGAAGTCGAAGACTGGGTGCGCGAATCGCTGATCGAAGCGATGGACCGCCAGGACCTGGTGGCCGCCACCGGCAACATGGACGCCGACGAGCTGGCCGACCTGGCGCCCGACCTGCCGCCCGACGTCGTCGCCGAAGTCCAGAAAGGCCTGACCGAAGAAGAGCGTGCGCAACTGCTGGAAGCCATGGGCTATCCGGAAGACAGCGTCGGCGCCATCATGGACTTCGAAATGGTCCGCGTGCGCGAAGACGTCACGCTTGAGGTCGTGCTGCGCTACCTGCGCCGCCTGCACGAACTGCCCGACCACACCGACCAGATCTTCGTGGTCGACCGGCAAGACAAGCTGCAAGGCATCCTGCCCCTGTCGCGCCTCTTGGTCAGCGAGCCCGAAACCGAAGTGCGCGCGGTCATGAATTCGGACTTCCTGGCGCTCAACCCGCTGGATTCCGACGCCGATGCCGCCGGCGCCTTCGAACGTTACGACCTGGTGTCCGCCCCCGTCATGGACGACCAGGGTCGCCTGATCGGCCGCGTCACCATCGCCGACGTCGTCGACGTGATGCGCGAAGACTCGCAAGAGCAGGCCCTGTCACGTGCCGGTCTGCAAGAAGAAGACATCTTCGCGCCGGTCAGCACCGCGCTGCGCAACCGCGCGCCCTGGCTGCTGTTCAACCTCTGTACCGCGGCCACGGCGTCGTTCGTGGCATCGCAATTCGAAGGCACGGTCAGCCAGATCGTCATCCTGGCGTTCCTGATGTCCATCGTTGCCGGCATCGGCGGCAACTCGGGCAACCAGACCATGACGCTGATCATCCGCGCGCTGGCCATGGGCCGCATCACCGGGCGCAACCTGTGGCAACTGGTCAAGCGCGAGCTCTTCGTGACCCTGATGGTGGGGCTGTGCGGCAGCCTGGTGGCCGCCTTGTTCGCCTGGGCCATCTCGCATTCGCTGTCGATTGCCCTGGTCATGATGGCCGCCATGATCTGCAACATGCTGGTCGGCGCGTCCGTCGGCGTGCTGGTGCCCATGCTGCGGGCCCGCTTCGGCAAGGACCCCGCCATGGGCTCGTCGGTGCTGCTCACCTTCGCGACGGACTCGCTCGGCTTTTTCATCTTCCTGGGGCTGGCGACCATTTTCCTGCTGTAGCGCGTCCGCAACGGACGCGTGCATCAGTGTTTCATCGGATGTCATCAGCGGCCAGGTGACAGCTAAGTGACAGTCAATGTGAAAGGCGCTCCGTTACAGTAACGGAATTGTCATTCCATTCACTGCTCCACCCATGACCGCCAGACTCCGGGCAGCGCTGTTTTGCCTGCTGCTCTCGACTTTCAGCGCCGCCGCGCACGCCTGTGACAACCTGCCTTCCTGGGCGCAGTCCGCCTGCAACCGGATCGACCAGATCTGGACGGAAGGCGGCAACGACCTCTATTTCAGTGGCTATGCGTGGCACAACCGCGCGATGTACAGCCGCGACAAGATCAACAGCTTCAACGAATTGGCCTGGGGCGGCGGCTACGGCCGCAGCATCTACGACGAAGACGGCGACTGGCAGGGCCTGTACGCCATGGCGTTCCTGGATTCGCACAGCAAGGTGGAACCCATCGCCGGCTACGGGTTCCTGAAGATCGGCCGCGTGAGCGAGAACTTCCGCCTGGGCGCCGGCTACACGGTGTTCCTGACGGCACGCCACGACATCATGAGCTACGTGCCATTTCCCGGCGTGCTGCCGCTGGTCTCGGCCGGCTACAAGGACACCATGCTGTACGCCACGTACATTCCCGGTTCGCGCGGCGCGGGTAACGTGCTGTTCATGTTCGGCCGCTGGGCGTTCTGACGCGGCCACGCCACAGGATAGCGTCTGATATTTACGGGGCCGAAAGGCCCCGTTCGTCTGTCGGCGCCGCCTCAGCAGGGCTGAAGGCCCAGCCTGCGCACCAGCTCACCCAGGCGCCAGTCATCGATCCCGTGGGCCCGCAAGGCCCTCTCGGTTTCCACCACGTAGTCCAGGCAAGGCCCGGAATGCCCCACCGCATTGCGCACCGAGGCCAGCAGGCGATCATCGGACAGGTCGGCGGCGTATTCCTGGCAGGCGCGGTTCAGCAGGAACACCAGGCCCCGCACCGGCGCTTGCTCGGTATGGCAGGCCAGCCAACGCGGGGTATAGGCGCCGGTGACCATCTCGCGGCGCCACAGCGCCTGGAACACGGCCGGCACATCGCTCGCGGCAATCAGGAAGGCCACGCCGCGGCAACAGCCGCCGCGGTCCAGGCCGAACACCAATCCGGGATTGTCAGGGGAACCACGATGGTCATGCGACCACAGGCACAGAGACCGGTGGTAGCCACGCACCGTCGCCAGACGACGCTCGCGCCAGGCAAAACCGGGATGCCATATCAGGGAACCGTAGGCGAACACCCACAGGTCGTCGGTGCCGTTCCATCCAGCCAAAAGCTCGTCTACCGACGCGGGTTGCGTCTTCGCCAATCCGGCGCAGCCGGTGGGTACTGCCAACGACATAGGGTCCTCTGATATCCCGGTTCATTCCATAGCAGGAATGACGGATATGCTACGCCGCCTGCCGCGCAAAAGAATTGCGAGATTGCCGTCTCGCAACACCCCGAAAGAAATTTGTATTCCCGGGAAGGGGCGGCAAGAGAAAAAAATTGCGCGCCCAAGATCCCGACCGGGCGCCAGGGGGGCCCGCCCCGGGCGCTAGACGGCGTCCAGCGGCAGTTCGGTGGTGCTTTTGATGACTTCCATCGAAAAGCTGGCGCTGACGTCCAGCAGATCCACCGCCGCGATCAGGCGACGGTAGAACCGGTCATAGGCCGCCATGTCTTCGACCACCACCTTGAGCAGGTAATCGATGTCGCCCGCCATGCGGTGAAATTCCACCACATTGGGCAGCGCCATGACCGCGTTGATCAGGCTCTGCGTCCATTTCTCGTTGTGCTGGCTGGTCTTGATGGACACGAAAACCGTCAGGTTCAAGCCCAGCGCGCGCGGGTCCAGCAGGATGGCGTTGCGCGCGATGACACCGTCGTCCTTGAGCTTCTGGATGCGGCGCCAGCATGGCGTGACGGACAGATTGACCTGCTCGGCGATTTCGGCAACCGAGCAGGTGGCGTCCTTCTGCAGCAACGCCAAGATCTTGATGTCCGTCTGGTCCATGGGGTTTCCTCAAGCAATGTCGGCCCAATCTTGCCCTGTCGACCTGCGCCCGTCCAGCCGTGGAACACCCTTGCCCGCAAGCGGTCAGTAGGTCCCGGGGTAGCCGCCGCCGTCCAGCAGGATGTTCTGCGCCGTCATGTAGCTGGCCTGCGCCGAGCAGACGTAGGCGCACAACGCCCCCAGTTCTTCGGGCTGGCCATAGCGGCCGGCGGGGCTGGCGCGGCCGCGCTCGTCCCACAGTTGCTCGAACGTCTTGCCCGTCTGTTCCAGCATGCCTCGAATGTGGCGGGCCTGCGCATCGGTGGCAAAGGCGCCGGGCAGCAGGTTGTTGATGGTCACGTTGTGGCGCACGGTCTGGCGCGCCAGGCCGCTGACAAAGCCGATCAGGCCGGCCCGGGCGCCGTTGGACAGTCCCAGCTCGGCGTGCGGTGCCTTGACGCTGCGAGACACGATATTGACGATCCGCCCGAAACGCCGCTCGATCATGCCGTCCACCACCCGGCGGATCATGTCGATGGGGCCCAGCATCATCGAATCCAGCGCCGCGATCCAGTCCTCGTGGCTCCAGTCACGGAAGTCGCCGGGCATCGGGCCGTCGGCATTATTGATGAGAATGTCCGGATGCGGACACGCGGCCAGCGCGGCCTCGCGCCCCGCCTCCAGCGTCAGGTCGGCGGACACCCAGCCCACCCCGACGCCCGTCTCGCGGGAAATATCGGCTGCGGCTGCCTCCAGCGTCTTGGGATTGCGGGCCGCGATCGTGACCGCCACGCCCTCACGCGCCAATTGCAGGGCGCACGCGCGGCCCATGCCGCGGCTGCCGCCGAACACCAATGCGGTCTTGCCGCTGATACCCAGATCCATGCCTGACTCCCCAGAGTTGTGCCAAGAAGCGGATCAGTATAGGAGCGCCGGCCGGCCGCCGGGATGGAATTTTTTTCTAATCTTGCATGGCCGGCAGCCGAATTTGGCAAAGGCATTCCCGCCCGAATCCCTATGATGAAGGCTTGTCATTCAGGCGCATCCCCATGCCATCCGTCCACCTTGCCACCGCTGACCTGCGTGCGCTGTGCGAATCGGTGCAGGCCGCCCAGATGAACGCGGCCCGCTCCCTGCTGCGCGACCTGGCCGCCAGCGTCGCCAATGCCGGCGACATGCTGCAGGCCCTGCCCGCCGACCTGCGCGCCGGCCGCCCCGACACCTACACCCGCCACATCGCCTACGCCGACCCGCTGGGCGCCTTCACGGTGGCCTACCTGATCTGGCGCCCGGGCCAATTCAGCCCGGTGCATGGCCACAAGACCTGGTGCACCTACCAGGTCCTGCAGGGCGAATTGACTGAAACCCACTACCGCTGGGATGCCCAGGCCGATGCCGCCATCGCCTGCGGTGAAGTCCGCCGCCGACCCGGCGACATCGTCACCGCCAGCCAGGGGCTGCAGCAGATTCACCGGCTGGGCAATGCCGGCCCGGACGTCGCGGTGTCGCTGCACATCTATGGCGTGGCCCAGGCCGACCTGTGCACCGGCGTCAACCACCTGGTCGCCACGCCCGCCCCGCACTGAGCAAGTGCGGCAAGGACAGGCCGCCAATCCCGGGGCAGAATACGCTGGCCGGGGGCCAAAAAAACGGGGCCCGCGGGCCCCGTTGCTGCAGCGAGGGCCTCAACCCATCCACTGGCTGACTGGCGCCGCCGTATCCTGCAGCGGCTGCGCCACCACGTCGATCAGCGCCGGGCCATCGTGTTCCATCGCCGCCTTGATCGCTGCGTCCAGCTTGGCCGGATCTTCCACCCGCCAGGCCTTCACGCCGTAGGCCTCGGCGATGCGGGCGTGGTCGGTGCGATCGAAGTCCACGCTGTAATAGCGCTGGTCGTAACCGGCCTTCTGGCTGGCCTTGATCCAGCCATAGACCGAATTCGAAAACACGATCATCAGCAGCGGCGCCTTGTGGCGCACGATGGTTTCCAACTCGCCGACCGTGAAGCCGAAGCTGCCGTCGCCCATCACGGACACGCACTTGGACTGCGGCCGGCCCACCCAGGCGCCCAAGGCCGCCGACATCGAGAAGCCCAGCGCGCCATGCGCACGGTTGGTGATGAAATGGCGGCCGGGGCGCGAGACGTCGTAATAGGCCGAAAAATACGGGCAGGGGGTGCCCGGGTCTGCGCATACCACCGCGTCATCGGGCAACAGACGATTCAGCGACTGCACTACGCGCTCCGGACGAATCGGCGTATCCAGGCTGGCAGCCAGCGGCTCCAGTTGTGCCCGGCGCGCGGCCTTGGCGCGACCGGCCAGCACGGCGCCATCCACGGCATCGGACGGTCGATGCGCGCGGCGCGCCTGCACCTCGGCGCCCAGCGCCTCCAGCGCCAGCTTGGCATCGCCCACCAGGCCGACCTCGGTCAGGTAGTTGGCGCCGATCACCATCGGATCGATATCGATGTGCAGGATCGGCACGTCGCGGTTCGGGAAGCGCCAGTGTTCGGTCGACGTCGAGCCCGCGCGGCAGCCGACGAACAGCACCACGTCGGCCGCAGCCACCACGTCGCGCGTCGCCATCACGCCGCCGTTGGAACCCACCACGCCCGCGTTCAGCGGATGCGTGTCGGCCAGGCTGCCCTGACCGCTGACGGTCACGCAGACCGCGGCTTTCAGGGTTTCGGCCAGTTCCTGCAAGGCGCCGCTGGCGCCGGCGATCACCACGCCGCCACCGCAGATGATCACGGGCGAGCGCGCCCCCACCAGCCGCTGCGCGGCGCGCGCCACATCGGCGGGGTCCGGCGCAAAGCGCAGCGACGGAAAGCGCGCGTGCTCGGGCTGTGCCCACACGTCGGCCGCGTCCACTTGCTGCTTCATGACGTCATACGGAAAGCACAGGTGCGCCGAGCCGGGCTTGCCGGTCGTCATGGCGCGGAACGCGGCGCGCACCATGCCGGGAATCTGGTCCGCGCGGTCGATCGTGCGGTTCCATTTCGTCAGTGGCCGGTACAGGGCTTCCTGGTCCAGTTCGGTCAACGGGTACTTGCCGCGCGAGCCCACCGCCACATCGGACGTGATGCCCAGCACCGGAATGGACGACTCGTTGGCCTCCACCAAGCCCGGCAACAAATAGGTCGCGCCGCCGCCGCTCGGGCCTTCGCAGACGCCGACCTTGCCGGTCACGCGCGCATAGGCGTCGGCCATGTAGCCGGCACTGCGCTCGTCACGGGTCAGCACGTGCTGCATGCCATGGTCCAGGCGATAGAGCGCGTCGTAGAACGGCAGACTGGTGTCGCCGCACAGGCCGAAAATATGTTGGACGCCGTTGTGTTGCAGCATCCGCACCATTGCTTCGGCGCCGGTCAAGGTATCCATGTCTTCTCCACGCGATGCGCGGGACGGGCGGAACGCCGGGCGTCCCGCCGCGCTCCGCTCAGTTATCCAGGTTGATGTTGCTGCTCTTGATGAATTTGCTCCAGCGGTCGTATTCCGCCTTCACGTAGGCATCCAGGGCCGGGCCGTTGGACGCCACGATCTCGAAGCCCGCTTCCTGCAGCTTCTTTTTCACGTCGGGGTCGGCCAGCACCGTGTTGAATGCCTGGGTCAGCTTCTTGATGGTGGCGTCGGGCGTGCCCTTGGGCGCGAACATGCCGCTCCAGGAATACGCGACGAAGCCGGGAAATCCGGACTCGGCCACGGTCGGCACATTGGGCAGGTCGGGCAGGCGCTTCTCGCCGGCCACGGCCAGGGGTTTGATCTTGCCCGCCTGGATCTGGCCACGCAGCGCCGCGAAACTCAGCCAGGTCATGTTGGCCTGTCCGCCCACCACCGCCTGGATGGCCGGTCCGCCGCCGCCGTACGGCACGTGCAGCAGGTCGACCTTGGACAGGCGCTTGAGTTCTTCGGGCGCCAGGTGGTTCAACGAACCGACGCCGGTGGACGCGTAGTTGAATTTGTTGGGCGGCTGCTTGGCGGCCGCCGCCAGGAATTCCTTCAGGTTGTCGCCCGGCACGCCCGGGTTGGCGCCCAGCACCAGCGGAAAGCGCACGGTCTGGGTGATGGCGACGAAGTCCTTGAAGGTGTCATACGGCAGCTTGGGCTTCACGGCGGGGTTGATGCCGTGGTTGTCGAAGCTGACCAGCAGCGTACTGCCGTCCGGTTCCGCCCGCGCCACGAATGCGGTCGCGATCTGGCTGGCCGCCCCGGGGCGGTTTTCCACCACCACCGCGCGGCCGCCCAGCTCCTGCGACAGACGCGGCTGCAGGATGCGGGCCAGAATGTCGGTGCTGCCCCCCGGCGGATACGGCACCACCAGGATCAGCGGTTTTTCGTCCGCTGCCCGCGCGGGCGCGGCCGCCAGGCCGCCTCCCAGCGCGGCCAGCGCGCAGACGGCCGCCAAGGCGCGCCGGATCGTTGTGTAGGTCATGTTCTTTCCCCTGATGTTGTGGTGTTGGCCGGCGCTGCCGCGGCGGGTTCGGCCTGGTCCCGCATGTAAATCGTGGAAAAACCGGTGCGGATGACATCCGTGATCTGGTCCAGGCGGCGCCCGATGTGGCTGCGCATCATGTCCGGCAACGCGTCCACGTCGCGCCGCTCCAGCGCCTGGACGATGCGCATGTGCTCGCCCTGGGTATGGCTGCGGCGCCCCTGCTGCATGTCGATCCAGCGCACGAAATGGATACGCGCATTGACGCTTTCCAGCGCCCGCACGAATTCCTCGTTGCGCGTCAGGCGCGCCAGCGTCAGGTGAAAGGCTTCGTCCAGCGCCAGCAGCCGGGTGGCCTCGCTGTCTTCAGGCTCGTCGCGCGACCGCTCCACGAACGCCCTGAGTTCGGCCAGTTCTACATCGGTCGCGCGCTCGCAAGCTGCGCGCACGATCCCTGCCTCGAGCACCGCGCGATACTCGTAAAGGCTGTGGATCTGCTTGGCGTCCAGCAAGCGGGCGATGAAGCCGCGATTCACCGACCGGGTCAGAAACCCCTCGACCATCAGCTGGTTCAGCACTTCGCGCAGCGGCGTGCGGCTCACGTTCAGGCGCCGGGCCAGCTCCACTTCATTGATGCGCTCGCCCGGCTTGAACTCGAAGCTCACTGCCATCGCCTTGACGGCGTTGTACAGCTCGGTCTGTCCGGCCGAGGTGCGGGCTGCGGGTCGGGATTGCGTCATCGGAAGGGTCTGCCGTCAGGGCGTTCCAAGCAGTGATGAAGTGCATACTAAAGTGCATACACTTTGCCCCGCAACCCGGGTTTGCCCGGAAAGCGAGCACGAGCAATCCGCCCCCCTTTTACAGGGCAATGCGCAGGAAATGGGAAAAACAGAAGCGCGGCCGAGTGGCCGCGCCTGGGGCTCAAAGACCGGTATCGAGCGTGTAGTGCGCGCCGTCGCGGTTTTCCAGCGTCAGCGTGGACAAGGTCGGCACGGTTGCCGACGGGTCTTCCTGCACGTGGATGCGCAGGTTGGCCAGCGGCACATCCCAGCCCCCTGCGGCGGCTTCGGCTTTCACGCCGGCCACCAGGGCCAGGCGCTCAGCCACCTGGCGCGCCTGGGCAGCCCGTGCATCGATGCGTGTCAGGCTGCGGGCGCCATTGGGGTGCGCCATGAGTTCAGGCGACCACACGCACTCTGGTGTCAGATGGCGGCAGAAATACATGCGGATGCCGGGCAGCGGCTGCTCGGCGAAGCGCACGGTATGGAAACGAGCCTGCACTTCCTGGCCATCCAGCATGGCCGGCCGGCTCAATTCCTGCATGGGATTGACCGCGAAGCCGGCGGCGAGCAGGCGCTCGCGCGTGGCTTGGGCGTCATAGGTGCGAAACACCAGCGCTTCCAGCCCGAACGGAGAATCGGCGATTTCCTTGCGGGCTGGCGGCGCGCCGGGCGGCCAGCCCAGCAATTCGACGTAGGTGCCTTCCAGCACGATCAGGCGATTGCACGACCCCAGGTTGTGCACCGCCTTCTCGCTCAGGTGAAAGCCCTGCCGCTCGAAGTGCGGCGCCAGCGCATCCAACCGGTCGCGCACCATGACCACGGCATGGTCGAATTCGGTGTGGCCGACGGAATGCAGCATGGCGTCTATCCGGTCAGACCAGCTTGCCGTGGCACTGCTTGTACTTCTTGCCACTGCCGCAAGGGCACGGATCGTTGCGGCCCACCTTGGGCAGCACGTTGCGTTGCGGCTGCGCGCCCTCTTCCGTGGCCGACTGGGCCAGGGCCTCGTCGTAGTCGGAGTGGTGATACTGCACGTTCTGCACGTGCGGCTGGGCCGCTTCGGCTTCAGCCTGCTCGACCTGCTCGGAAGACTGCACGCGCACCGTCATCAGCACGCGCACCACGTCGTCACGAATGCGATCCAGCATGCCCGAGAACAGTTCGAAGGCTTCGCGCTTGTATTCCTGCTTGGGGTTCTTCTGGGCGTAGCCGCGCAGGTGGATACCCTGGCGCAGGTAGTCCAGCGCCGACAGATGCTCGCGCCAGTGCGTGTCGATCGCTTGCAGCATGATCGAACGTTCGAACTGCGACCACGATTCCGCGCCCACCTGCTCGACCTTGGCCCGGTAGATGTCGCGGGCCGCCGCGACCACGCGCTCGCGCAGGTCTTCGTCGGTCAGGGTGGCTTCCTTTTCGAGCATCTCGACCAGCGGCAGACGGATCTGCCAGTCGGCTTCCAGCGCCTTTTGCAGGGCCGGGATGTCCCACTGCTCTTCCACCGATTCCGGCGGCACATAGGTGTTGAACAGCTCGGTCACCGCGGCATCGCGCAGGTTTTCGACCGTGGCGCCGACGCTGGCAGCTTCCAGCACGTCGTTGCGCTGCGAATACAGCACCTTGCGCTGGTCGTTGGCGACGTCGTCGTATTCCAGCAATTGCTTGCGGATGTCGAAGTTGCGGCCTTCCACCTTGCGCTGCGCGGTTTCGATCGAACGGGTCACCATGCCTGCCTCGATGGGCTCGCCCTCGGGCAGCTTCAGGCGTTCCATGATGGCGCGCACGCGGTCGCCCGCGAAGATGCGCATCAGCGAATCTTCCAGCGACAGGTAGAAACGCGACGAGCCCGGGTCGCCCTGGCGGCCGGCACGGCCACGCAGCTGGTTGTCGATACGGCGCGATTCGTGGCGCTCGGTGCCGATGATGCGCAGGCCGCCGGCGGCCTTCACTTGCTCGTTCAGCGGCTTCCAGTCGGCGCGGATCTTTTCGATGCGCGCGTTCTTTTCGGCTTCGGACAGCGATTCGTCCGCGCGGATCAGGTCGACCTGCTTGTCGACGCTGCCGCCCAGCACGATGTCGGTGCCGCGGCCGGCCATGTTGGTGGCGATGGTGATGTGGCCCGGCTTGCCGGCTTCGGCGACGATCTCGGCTTCACGGGCGTGCTGCTTGGCGTTCAGCACTTCGTGCGGCAGCTTGGCCTTTTTCAGCAGGCCCGACAGCAGCTCGGAGTTTTCGATGCTGGTGGTACCCACCAGCACCGGCTGGCCGCGTTCGTGGCAGTCGCGGATGTCTTCGAGAATGGCGTTGTACTTTTCCGCGTCCGTCTTGAAGACCTGGTCGTTCTGGTCTTTGCGGATCATGGGCTTGTTGGTCGGGATGATGACCGTTTCGAGCCCGTAGATTTCCTGGAATTCGTACGCTTCCGTGTCGGCCGTACCGGTCATGCCGGACAGCTTTTCGTACATGCGGAAGTAGTTCTGGAACGTGATGGACGCCAGCGTCTGGTTCTCGTGCTGGATCTTCACGCCTTCCTTGGCCTCGACCGCCTGGTGCAGGCCGTCGGACCAACGGCGCCCCACCATCAGGCGGCCGGTGAATTCGTCGACGATGATGACTTCGCCGTCCTGCACCACGTATTGCTGGTCACGGAAGAACAGCGAATTGGCGCGCAACGCCACCATCAGGTGATGCATCAGCGCGATGTGGCGCGGGTCGTACAGCGACTCGCCCTCGGGCAGGATGCCCAGGCGCGCCAGGATGCCTTCGGCGTTGACGTGACCGGCTTCCGACAGGTAGACCTGCTGGCTCTTTTCGTCGACCCAGTAGTCGCCTTCGGGTTCCGGTTCCTGCGGCTTGGGCTCGGTGGCCATGCGGGTCAAGAGCGGCGGCACCGCGTTCATGCGGATGTACAGCTCGGTGTGATCTTCGGCCTGGCCCGAAATGATCAAGGGCGTGCGCGCCTCGTCGATCAGGATCGAGTCCACTTCGTCGACGATGGCGTAGAACAGCGCACGCTGGCGCCGGTCTTCAACACGGTATTCCATGTTGTCGCGCAGGTAGTCGAAACCGAATTCGTTATTGGTGCCGTAGGTGATGTCGGCCGCGTAGGCGGCTTTCTTTTCTTCGTTCGGCTGCTGCGGCACCACCACGCCCGTGGACAGGCCCAGGAAGTGATACAGGCGCCCCATCCATTCAGCGTCGCGGCGGGCCAGGTAGTCGTTCACCGTGACCACGTGCACGCCCTTGCGGGCGATCGCGTTCAGGTAGACCGGCAGCGTCGCCATCAGCGTCTTGCCTTCACCCGTGCGCATTTCGGCAATCTTGCCGCTGTGCAGGGCAATGCCGCCCAGCAGCTGCGCATCGAAGTGGCGCATGCCGAAGACCCGCTTGCCGGCTTCGCGCACGACGGCGAAGGCTTCCGGCAGCAGGTCGTCCAGGGAAGTGCCCTGGGCGTGGCGGGAGGTGAACTCCTCGGTCTTGGCCGCCAGCTCCGCATCGGAGAGCGCGGAGATCTTGGGCTCCAGCCCGTTGATCTGGGTTACCAGCTTGCGATACTGCTTAAGCAGCCGGTCGTTGCGGCTACCTATGAGTTTTTTGAGCAGAGAAACCATGCGTATGTCGGCCGCACGAACCACGCCGCGCCCGCAAACAGGCTGAGGGCAGCGTCGCCCGTGACTTGATGTTATTTGGTTGAGCGGGGGTCCGCTGGGAAACGAACCAGTTTAACGCACCTGGAGCGCAATAGCCTGATCCTATGGCCAGGCTGGCACTGTAGCCCGGATCGGGCCTCAGCGCGCGGCGCCGTTGGCGCCGACCTGCGCCACGGCCGGCGGCGCATGTTGCTGCGGCCCGAGGAACAGGCGCGGATCCAGCGGCTGCCCGGCCAGCCGGACCTCGAAGTGCAGGTGCGGGCCGGTGGACCGGCCGGACGAACCGACCCGGGCCACCTGCTGGCCACGTTCGACCAGTTGCCCCTGCTTGACCATCAGGGACGAGGCATGGGCGTAGCGGGTAATCAGGCCATCGCCGTGGTCGATTTCAACCATGTTGCCGTAGCCGGGCTGGAACTTGGCTTCCAGCACCACCCCACCCGAGGCCGCCAGGATCGGCGTGCCCGGCGGTGCGGCGAAATCCAGGCCTTCGTGCATGGCGGAACGCCCCGTCACCGGGTTGCGGCGCCAGCCATAGGACGAACTGAGATAGGGGTAATCGGTGATCGGCATCGCCGTGGGCATGCGCGCCTGGTCTGCCGAACGCCGCGTCAGCGCGGCATCCAGCAGCTTGAGGTTATCGGTCTGCAGCGCCAGCCGTTCCTGGATTTCGTCCAGCTGGCGGCCCAGCGCTTCGGCCGATGCCGCGCTGGGCGGCGCCCGGTCGGTGAACAGATCGTCCATGACCTGGGTCGCCTCGGGCGCATGGTTCGCATCGGTCGCCGCAGCGGCCAGTTGCTTGGCCACTTCCGGATCGGTATAGGCCACGCCGGCCACCTGGGCCACGCGCTGACCCAGGCCGTCGATGCTGACCAGCTTGGCTTGCAACGCCCCCACCTTGGCAGCCAGCAGGTTCATGTTGCCGCGCAGGAAGTCCGCATCGCGCCCCGGCTGCTCGGACAGCGGCCAACCCACGGTGTGTACGGCGGGCAGGATAGGAGTAATGTACCGTTGAAGCGCGGCGCCAAAGATGGCGGCCGTCATCAACGCGCCCCCCAGAAACAACGCCAATCGCGCGCCTCCCAGGGTGAAATGCCCGTCCTGCCCGTCGCGGGCATGCATAATCACGATTTTCAAGGTTTGCTTCCTAATTCTTAGAGCCGGGATGAATAGACCCACTTCATACCGTCAACGTTCCAGTTCCAGCCGGCGGAAAGAAAATACCGCCCTGGGATGGCTGGGTCATGACATGCGGGGCGCCGGCGTACTGGCGACCGCCCGCAAGCACTTGCAAATCCAATATGCGGTGGCGGCGATTCTGCCCGCCCCGTTGGGCGCCGTGTGCCAGGTCGGCAAGCTGGAAAACCAGCGCCTTCAACTGGTGGTGCCCAGTGCCGCGCACGCGGCGAAGATGCGTCAACTGGCCCCGCGCATCGCGCAGGCCTTGTCGGACCAAGGCTGGAACCTTAACGAAATTGCCGTCAAGGTACAAGCCGGCCTACCCAAGCCCGGCGCCCGCCAGCCGCTGCCCCCGAAAGAGGCGCAGCCTCTGGGCGATACCGCCCTGGGCGCTTTCGAAGCGCTGCACGACACCCTGCGCCCCGGCCCCCTGGCCGACGCGGTCGCCAAGCTTTTGAAGCACCACAAGAGTAGCTGAGATAGCCTAGCTTGTCCGGCACGCAGCCCGCCCGGATACCAAGCGAAACCAAGTTGTCGGACCGGATGATGCCTCGGGAAATACCTGGATGGCATCCGAAGGCGGAGGGGCGGCGGCAGGCGCCATCCCCGGACAGGGCTGGGCATCAGCTGGGGACGGACCCCGACGATGCCGCCCTTAGCGGCGAACCGGCATCAAGCCAGTTGCCATTCGTGCCGAAACGCCTGCGGCGCCGCGGCTTGCGATTCGTAGGTCACCAATTCCCAGGCGTCGCGCTGCGCCAGCAGTGCGCGCGCCAGCTGGTTGTTCAGGCCGTGGCCCGACTTGCAGGCCACATAGCGCGCCACCAGGGGTTTGCCCAGCAGATACAGGTCGCCGATGGCGTCCAGGATCTTGTGCTTCACGAATTCGTCGTCGTAACGCAGGCCGTCGCTGTTCAGCACCCGGTACTCGTCCATGACGATGGCGTTGTCCAGGCTGCCGCCACGGGCCAGGCCCATCGAGCGCAGCGCTTCGACTTCGTTGACGAAGCCGAACGTGCGCGCGCGAGCGATTTCACGCACGTACGAATGGGTGGCGAAATCGATTTCGGCAAAATTGGCGGTCGAGTCGATGGCGGGGTGGCGAAAGTCGATCGAGAAGGCCAGCGCGTACCCTTCATGGGGTTCCAGCCGGGCCCACTTCTCGGTGCGGCCTTCGCCCTCGCGCACTTCCACCGTCTTCAACACGCGGATGAACTGCTTCGGGGCGTTCTGCTCGACGATGCCCGCCGAGCGCAACAGGTAAACAAAGGTGGCCGCACTGCCGTCCATGATGGGGACTTCTTCGGCAGTGAGGTCGATATGCAGGTTGTCTATGCCCAGGCCGGCCAATGCCGACATGAGATGTTCCACCGTGGACACGCGAACATTGCCCTGCTGCAGCACGGATGCCATGCGGGTGTCGCCCACGCCGGTGGCCTGCGCGGGCAGGTCGACGACTTCGGGCAGATCGACGCGATGGAACACGATGCCCGTATTGGGCGCCGCCGGGCGCAGGGTGAGCTCGACCCGCCGTCCGGAGTGGACGCCGACACCAGTCGTGCGGACGAGATTCTGAATGCTGCGCTGTCGGAACATGAGACTAAGGTATTTTGAGCCAGGAAGCCGACAAGTTAAGAAGAGATTGCCGGCGTAACTGACGTATTGTAACTCTGTCCGGTTCCCAACGCCATCAAGGGCGCCTGGACCGACCGATAAAACCGTCCCCTATTCAAGCCGTGCAAGGGAAACACGGGCCGCTCCGCCTCCGGCTTGCCTGCGGGGACAGGCAAGCCGGAGATGAGGGAGTGCATATAGAGCCTGAATCAGGCTCCAGGTTCAATCCGCCTGCTTGCGCAGGAAAGCCGGGATGTCGAAATGATCCATGCCCGAGCTTTCCAGTGCACGCACCTGGGCCGACGCCTGGCTGCGCGGGTTGCGCATGACAGACGGCATGTCCAGATTGCGGTAATCACCCTGACCGGCGGCCGGCATCGTGCCCATGGGCATGTTGTCGGTACCGGTACGCAGCACTTCAGCGGTGCTCTGCACCAGTTGCGGACGCGCCTGCGCACGGCCCAGGCCGGTCGCAACCACGGTCACGCGCAGATTTTCACCCATCGACTCGTCGTAGGCGGTGCCGAAGATCACGGTGGCGTCGTCCGAAGCGTAGCTGCGGATCGTTTCCATGATTTCGCGCGTTTCGCGCATCTTCAGCGAGCGGCTGGCAGTGATGTTGACCAGCACGCCGCGAGCGCCGTTCAGGTCCACGCCTTCCAGCAGCGGGCAGGCAATGGCGTGCTCGGCGGCGACGCGGGCGCGGTCAGCGCCCGAAGCCGATGCCGTGCCCATCATGGCCTGGCCCTGCTCGCCCATGATCGTCTTGACGTCTTCGAAGTCGACGTTGACGTTACCTTCGACGTTGATGATTTCGGCGATGCCCGCGCACGCGTTGTGCAGGATATCGTCGGCCGAACGGAAGCAGTCTTCCTGCGTCGCGTCCTCGTCCATCAGTTCATAGAGGTTCTCGTTGAGCACCACGATGAGCGAATGCACGTGCTTGGCGAGTTCGGCGATGCCGTCTTCAGCCATCTTCAGGCGCTTGTTGCCTTCGAAGGTGAAGGGCTTGGTCACCACGCCCACCGTCAGAATGCCCAGCTCCTTGGCCACTTCGGCCACGACCGGACCTGCGCCCGTGCCGGTGCCGCCGCCCATGCCGGCGGTGATGAAGACCATGTGCGCGCCGTTCAGGGCGGCACGGATCTCCTCGCGTGCGGTTTCAGCCGACGCGCGGCCTTGCTCGGGCTTGGCGCCCGCGCCCAGGCCCGTGCGGCCCAGACGGATCTGCACCGGGGCGTTGGTCGCCGCCAGTGCCTGCGCATCGGTGTTGGCGCAGATGAAATCCACGCCGTGCACGCCGCTGCGAATCATGTGCGCGACGGCATTGCCGCCCGCACCACCCACACCAACGACCTTGATTACGGTCCCTTTGGTGTTGTTCTCAAGCATCTCAAAGTTCATCATGATGACTCCCTCACAAGTCCGATTTTGCAAATCACAAAAATTCCCCAACAACCTATATTTTGTGAATCGCCTCAAAGCCGAAGCCGACCGGTTTGATCCGCAACGGGTTTGAGACGCCTCCCCTTCTGGCCCGACCCGCGATGCCGCTGCGGATCACGCCAAGGAGCAGGCCCCAACCTGCCCCCCTCTTTCAATTCATGAACCATTCCTTCATGCGCGCCAGCAGGCTCTTGAAATTGCCCGTCTGCGCGGCGACCTTGCGGCCACGCACACGCTGCATGCGCGCTTCCTGCAGCAAGCCCATCACGGTCGAGAAGCGCGGATTGCGCATCACGTCGGCCAGGCTGCCTTCGTATTCGGGTACCGCCACGCGCACCGGCTTGAGGAACACGTCCTCGGCCAGTTCGATCATGCCGGGCAACTGCGCCGAGCCGCCGGTCAGCACCACACCGGAAGCCAGCAGGTCTTCGTAGCCCGAATCGCGCACCACCTGCTGCACCAGCGTGAACAGTTCTTCCACGCGCGGCTCGATGACGGCGCCCAGCGCCTGGCGCTTGACCTGGCGCGGGCCACGGTCGCCCAGGCCCGGCACTTCCACGGACTCGTCCGGGCTGGCCAGCACCTGCTTGGCCACGCCATAGCGCAGCTTGATTTCCTCGGCATCGGGCGTCGGCGTGCGCAGCATGGCCGCGATGTCGTTGGTGATCTGGTCGCCGGCGATCGGCAGCACGGCGGTGTGGCGAATGGCGCCGCCGGTGAAGATGGCGACGTCGGTGGTGCCCCCGCCGATATCCACCAGCACGACGCCCAGTTCTTTCTCGTCAGCGGTCAGCACGGCCAGGCTGGAGGCCAGCGGCTGCAGGATCAGGTCCTGCACTTCCAGGCCGCAGCGGCGCACGCACTTGACGATGTTCTGCGCGGCGCTGACCGCGCCGGTCACGATGTGTACGCGCACTTCCAGGCGCAGGCCGCTCATGCCGATGGGCTCGCGGATGTCTTCCTGGCCGTCGACGATGAATTCCTGCGTCAGCACGTGCAGCACTTGCTGGTCGGTCGGGATGTTCACGGCCTTGGCGGTCTCGATGACGCGAGCGACATCCGTGGCGGTGACTTCCTTGTCCTTGACGGCGACCATGCCGCTGGAGTTGAAGCTGCGGATATGGCTGCCGGCGATGCCGGTGTAGACGTCGCGGATCTTGCAATCTGCCATCAGCTCGGCTTCTTCAAGCGCGCGCTGGATGGAATTCACAGTGGTCTCGATATTGACGACCACGCCCTTGCGCATGCCGCGCGATTCGTGCTGGCCCAGGCCAAGCACTTCGAATCGGCCTTCGGGCAAGATTTCAGCCACCACAGCCACCACCTTGCTGGTGCCGATATCGAGGGCGACGATAAGGTCCTTGATGTCACGGGTCATGGCGTTAGCGTTTCTTGGGAGGTTTCGGTGTGGATTTGGATTTGGTTTCCGACGCGGGCAACGGAGCCAGCGCCAGGGCGAAACCATTGGGATAGCGCAGGTCGGCCTGCGTGATGGTGCGCCCTTCCAGGCGCCCCGACACGGCGGGCCACGCTTGCACAAAGCGTTGAATGCGAGCTGCGAACGGCAGCGCGCCGGGCAGGCCATGCGGATCCGGCGCATCGGCGCCCGGATCGCGGCCCAGGTCCAGCAACATGCCGTTGGACAGCACCACGCGCCAGGCATAGCGCGGACTCAGCTCCAACTGCTTGACGTGCATGTCCAGCGGCGCAAACCAGCGTGCCAATTCGGCGTAGCGCTGCACCACCAGCGATTCGGTGCCCTCGGGCCCGGAGAACTGCGGCAAGACCGTTTCGTCGTCCACCTCGCCCGTGTTGGCCGTGAACGCTTCGCCCCAGGTGTTGATCATCTGGTTTTCGTTCCACAGCGCCAGCGGCTGCTGCTCTTCGATGCGCACGCGCAGCACATTGGGCCAGATGCGGCGCACGGTGGCGTGCCGCACCCAGGGCACCGATTCGAAGATCTCGCGAGCGTCGTCCAGGTCCACCGTGAAGAAGTTGCCCTTGAAGCGTCCGGCGATAGCCGCACGCACCGCCCCCGGCGATACATAGTGCAGCTCGGTGTCCGGCGTGGACTCCAGTTCGATGGCCGACAGCGTGAAATACGGGCGTTGCGCTACCCACACCACGCCCGCCATCAGCATGGCGCAGACCGCCAGCACGGCTAGCGTGTTGGCAATCAGGTTGGTAGTGCGAGCGTCGTTCCACACAGAGTATCCAGGTCAAGCGTTGCGAGCGATGCTGTGCACTTTGCACGAAGCGTCGGCCAGGATCGCCACGCACAGATCGGCGTAGCTCATCCCCGTGGCGCGGGCGGCCATGGGAACCAGCGAATGGCTCGTCATGCCGGGCGAAGTATTCATTTCCAGCAGCCAGGGGCGGTTGTCGGCATCCAGGATGAAGTCGGCGCGACCCCAGCCTTCGCAGCCCAGCGCGCGGTAGGCGCGCACGGCGACGTCGGCGACTTCTTCCGCCACCGCTGGCGGCAGCGTGGCCGGGCAGAAATACTGCGTGTCGTCCGAGAAATACTTGTGCTCGTAGTCGTAGTTGCCACCGGGCGCGGCGATCTCGATGACCGGCAGTGCGCGCGCGGTCTTGCCGCCACCCAGCACCGCCACGGTCAGCTCGCGGCCCTGGATGAACTGTTCGGCCAGCACTTCGGCGTCGAACTTGGCGGCCAGCGCGTAGGCTTCCTTCATGTCGGAATAGCCCACCACCTTGGTGATGCCCACGGTCGAGCCTTCATGCGGCGGTTTGATGATCAGCGGCAGGCTCAGCCGGTCAGGCACCAGGCGCAACTCGGTGTCGGCGTCCAGCAATTCGAATTGCGGCGTCGGCAGGCCCTGCTGCAGCCAGACGCGTTTGGTCATGGTCTTGTCCATGGCCAGTGCCGAGGCCAGCGGGCCGCTGCCGGTGTAAGGAATGCCCAGGAGTTCCAGGGCGCCCTGGATCGAGCCGTCTTCGCCGTAGCGACCGTGCAGCGCGATGAACACGCGATCAAAGCCCTGGCTGGCCAGTTCGGCCAGGCTGCGCTCGCCGGTGTCGAACAGGTGCGCGTCGACGCCGGCGCTGAGCAGCGCCTGGTGCACGCCGGCCCCGGACATCAGGGACACCTCGCGTTCGGCGGAACGACCGCCGTACAACACGCCTACCTTGCCGAATTTCGCGCTCATGCCAATTCTCCAACTTGGGCGGGGACCTTGCTGATCGAACCCGCTCCCATAACAATCACCACGTCGCCGTCGCGTACGAAATCCACCACGGCTTGCGGCAGGTCGGCGACGTCTTCGACAAAGACAGGCTCGACCTTGCCGGCCACGCGCAAGGCGCGCGACAAGGCGCGGCCATCGGCAGCCACCAGCGGCGGTTCGCCTGCGGAATAGACTTCGGTCAGCAGCACGGCATCGGCCGTACCCAGCACGCGCACAAAATCTTCAAAGCAATCGCGCGTACGCGTGTAGCGGTGCGGTTGGAACGCCAGCACGATGCGGCGGTCCGGCCAGGCGCCGCGGGCGGCCGCCAAAGTGGCGGCCATCTCGACCGGGTGGTGGCCGTAGTCGTCGATCACCGTGAACGTGCCGCCGCCATGCGAAGCAGGCACGGGGAATTCGCCGGTCTGCGTGAACCGCCGGCCCACGCCCTTGAACGAGGCCAATGCGTCGCAGATGGCTTCGTCGGACACACCCAGCTCGGTCGCCACGGCAATCGCCGCCAGCGCGTTGCGCACGTTATGCAGGCCCGGCAGGTTCAACACCACCTGCAGCGGCGGCAGCAGCGTTTCGCGATGGCTGCGCTGCACGTTGAAGCGCATGCGCGTGCCTTCCGGCTGCACTTCGTAGCCGCGCACCATGGCCTCGTCGTTCAGGCCGTACGAGGTGATGGGGCGCGACACGAATGGCATGATCTCGCGCACGTTGGCGTCGTCGGTGCACAGCACGGCGCTGCCGTAGAACGGCAGGCGCTGCGTGAACTCGATGAACGCGCTCTTCAGCCGCGCCACGTCATGGCCGTAGGTGTCCATGTGATCCGCATCGATGTTGGTCACGATGGCCATCACCGGCAGCAAGTTCAGGAACGAAGCATCGGATTCGTCGGCTTCGACCACGATGTAGTCGCCCTGCCCCAGCCTCGCATTGGCGCCGGCGGAATTCAGCCGGCCGCCGATCACGAAGGTCGGGTCCAGGTCACCCGCGGCCAGGATGCTGGCCACCAGGCTGGTCGTGGTGGTCTTGCCGTGCGTGCCGGCCACCGCAATGCCACGCTTCAAGCGCATCAGTTCGGCCAGCATGATGGCGCGCGGCACCACCGGGATGCGCGCGGCGCGCGCCGCAATGACCTCGGGGTTGTCGCCCGCCACCGCGGTCGACGTGACGATCGCGCCCGCACCGGTGACGTTGCTGGCGACGTGGCCGATGGCGATGTTCACGCCCAGGCCCGCCAGGCGGCGCGTCACGGCCGACTCGTTCAGGTCGGAACCGCTGATGGTGTAGCCCAGGTTGAGCAACACCTCGGCAATGCCGCTCATGCCCGAGCCGCCGATGCCTACGAAATGGATATGTTGAATTCTGTGTTTCATGATGAACGCCCCGCTGCTTGTTCACAGACGTCGGCGATATGGGCCGCCGCTTCGGGGTGCGCATGCGCGCGGGCCCGTTCGGCGACAGCCTGAAGTTCTTGACGAGTGCGCTGGCCCAGCCAGTCCGCCAGCCATTCGGGGCTCAAGGCGTTCTGCGGCTGCAGCCAGGCGGCCTGCGCGTCGCTCAGGAAGCGCGCGTTGGCGGTTTGGTGGTCATCGATGGCATGGGGGAACGGCACGAACAGTGCCGCCACGCCCGCTGCGGCCACTTCGGACACCGTCATGGCGCCCGCGCGGCAGATCAGCAGGTCGGCGTCGCCCATGGCGCCGGCCATGTCGTCGATGAAAGCGCGGCAGTCGGCCGTCACGCCCGCCTGGGCGTAGGCCTGCTGCAGCGCCGGCAAATGTTGTTCGCCAGCCTGGTGCACGACCACCGGCCGACGGTCTTGCGGCAGGCGCGCCAGCGCCTGGGGTACGGCGGTATTCAATGCCTGGGCGCCCAGGCTGCCGCCCACCACCAGCACCCGCAGCGCACCGCTGCGGCCGCTGTAGCGCTGGGCCGGATCGGGCAAGGCGCACAGGTCGGCGCGTACCGGATTACCCATGGCTTCGCCCTTGGGCAGCACGCCGGGAAAGCCGCTGAGCACGCGGCGGGCCATGCGGGCCAGCCACTTGTTGGCGGTGCCGGCCACGGCGTTCTGTTCGTGCACTACCAGCGGCGTGCCGCGCAGCGCCGCGATGACCCCGCCGGGAAAGGCGACATAGCCGCCCATGCCCAGCACGACGTCGGGGCGCACCGCGGACAGCCGTCCCCACGCCTGCGCAAACGCGCGCACCAGCAGGAACGGCAGCTTGAGCAGCGCGGCAGCGCCCTTGCCGCGCACGCCGGCAAAGCGCAGCGGCACGAGCTCGATGCCGCGTGGCGGCACCAGCTTGCCTTCCATCTTGTCGGGATTGCCCAGCCACAGCACGCGCCAGCCGCGCTGGCGCAGCACATCGGCCACGGCCAGGCCGGGCATGATGTGGCCGCCGGTGCCGCCGGCCATGATCAGGATGGTGCGGGGCGTGGCGCTCATGTCCGCCCCCCGCGCATCATGATGCGGTTTTCGACGTCCACCCGGATCAGCATGGCCAGGGCGCACAGATTCATCACCACGCCCGAACCGCCGTAGCTCATCAGCGGCAGGGTCAGGCCCTTGGTGGGCAACAGCCCCAGGCACACGCCCATGTTGATGAAGGCCTGCACGCCGAACCACATCGCCACGCCATGCGCTACCAGGCCCGCGAAGGTGCGTTCCATGGCGATGGCCTGGCGGCCGATGTCAAAGCCGCGATATACGATGATGGCGAACAGCGAGATCACCAGCATCACGCCGGCAAAACCGAGTTCTTCGCCCACCACCGCCATCAGGAAGTCGGTGTGCGCTTCGGGCAGGTAGTGCAATTTTTCGACGCTGGCGCCCAGGCCCACGCCCAACCATTCGCCGCGCCCCAGCGCGATCAGCGAGTGCGACAGCTGATACGCGCTGCCGTAGGCGTTGTCTTCGTTCCAGGGGTCCAGGTAGGCGAACAGGCGCGCACGGCGCCACGGCGACAGCCAGATCAGCATCAGGAAGGTACTGACCAGCACCGCCAGCAGGCTGCTGAAGTACTTGCCGTTGATGCCGCCCAGGAACAGGATGCCGATGGCAATGGCCACGATCACCATGAAGGCGCCCAGGTCGGGCTCGAGCAGCAGCAGCATGCCCACGCCGGCCAGCGCAAACGCCATCGGCAAAAAGCCGCGGGCAAAGGCCTGCATGTGTTCCTGCTTGCGCACGGTGTAGTCGGCGGCGTACAGCAGTGCGGCCAGCTTCATCAGTTCGGACGGCTGGAAATTCAGCGGACCCAGGGGAATCCAGCGATGGGCGCCATTGACTTCACGGCCGATGCCGGGCACCAGCACGGCCACCAGCAGCACCATCGCCACCACGAACAGCGGCACGGCCAGCCGTTGCCAGACGCGGATGGGAATGGCCAGCACGATCGCGGCGGCCAGCAGGCCGGCGCTGACGAACAGGCCGTGACGGATCACGAAGTAATAGCGGCCATACGAGGCATAGCGCGGGCCGTCGGCCAGCGCGATCGACGCCGAATACACCATCAGCAAGCCGAGCAGCAGCAACGTCGAAGCCGCGATGACCAGCGGCAGATCGAAGTTGCGCATGCGGGTACGGCCGGGCCGTACGGCGTTGACGCTGGCGGTGAGATCGGCGATCAGGCTCATGCCACCTCTCCACGGTCGCGGGCCAGGTCTTCGACCTCTTCCACGAACACCTGCCCGCGGTGCGGATAGTTGCGGAACATGTCCATGCTGGCGCAGGCGGGCGACAACAGCACCGCGTCGCCGGCTTGCGCCAGATCGGCGGCGCGGCGCACGGCCTCGTGCAGGGAAGCGGCCTGGATGCAGTCGACGCCGGTTTCAGCCAGCACGCGGCCGATCTCGGGGCCATCCTGGCCGATCAGCACGACAGCGCGCGCATGGCGCGAGACGACCGGAACCAAGGGCGAGAAATCCTGGCCCTTGCCCAGGCCGCCGGCGATCAGCACCACGGGCTGACCCAGGCCTTCCAGCGCGGCCACGGTGGCGCCCACGTTGGTGCCCTTGCTGTCGTTGATGTAGTCCACGCCGCCGATGTTGCGCACGAAGGCGGCCCGATGCGGCTCGCCCGCGTAGTCGCGCAGCGCACGCAGCATGGCGCCCCAGCCCAGGTCCAGGCAACGCGCCAGTTGCAGCGCGGCCAGGGCATTCAAGGCGTTGTGGATGCCGCGGATACGCAGCGCATCCACCGGCATCAGGCGGCTCATGCGGCCCTTGGCACGCACGGGCTCCGGCGCGTCTTTCTTGCGGCGCACGGGCGCGACCGGCTCGTCGAAGTCGACCGGCTCGGCGGCAACCAGCCAGGCCACGCCCTGGCCCTGTTCCAGGCCCATGTCGCCCACGCGCTCGGGCACGTCGCGGCCGAAACTGCGCGCGTTCAGCGCATCCAGCGTCGGCACCATGGCGGCCGTATAAGGATCTTCGCGATTGACGATGGCCACGCGCGCCATCTTCAAGAGGCGCGCCTTGGCCTGGGCATAGGCGTCCATGTCGCCGTGCCAGTCCAGATGGTCTTGCGTGACGTTCAGCACGACGGCCGCGTCGGCCATCAGCGTATGCGTGGTTCCCAGCTGGAAGCTGGAGAACTCCAGCACCCACACCTGCGGCAGTTCGTCGGCATCCAGCGCCCCCATCAACGCGGTCAGCGCGGCCGGGCTGATATTGCCGGCAGCCAGCACGGACAGGCCGCTGGCTTGCACCAGGTCGCGCGTCAGGGCGGTGACGGTGGTCTTGCCGTTGGTGCCGGTCACGGCCAGCACGCGGGGACGGTATTCGCGGGTCTCGGCCAATTCGGCCAAGGCGCGGGCGAACAGTTCCATTTCACCGATGACTTCGATGCCACGAGCCTTGGCCTCGCGCAGCAGGTCTTCGGCCGGCGCACCGGTGGGCGCCAGGCCCGGGCTGATCACGACCTGGTTCACGTCGTCCAGCAGAGCGACGTCGAACGAGGTGTCGCAACCCAGACGGTATTCGACCTCTGCCTGCGCCAGCGCTTCCTGCAGCGCCGGCAGGCCGCCCGGCGCTGCGCGCGTGTCGGCCACGCGCAGGCGGGCGCCCTGTCGGGCGCTCCAGCGAGCGGCGGCGACACCCGACTCGCCCAATCCGAGGATCAGGACGAGCGGCGCGTCAGCGCGGGAGGTTTCCATCGTATTCATCGCAACTTCAGGGTAGAGAGGCCAATCAGCACCAGCATCATGCTGATGATCCAGAAACGCACGACCACCTGGGTTTCTTTCCAGCCGCCCACTTCAAAGTGATGATGCAGCGGCGCCATGCGGAATATGCGTCGACCTGTTCCATAACGTCGCTTCGTGTACTTGAACCAGGTCACCTGGATCATCACCGACAGGGTCTCGACCACGAACACGCCGCCCATGATGAACAGCACGATCTCCTGGCGCACGATGACCGCGATGGTGCCCAGCGCACCGCCCAGAGCCAATGCACCGACGTCGCCCATGAAGACCTGCGCCGGATACGCGTTGAACCACAAAAATGCCAGGCCGGCGCCGCCGATCGCGGCGCACAGCACCATCAGTTCGGATGCGCCCGGGATATACGGGAACAACAAGTACTTCGAATAGTCGACGCGTCCAACGACGTAGGCGAAGATGCCCAGCGCGCTGCCGACCATCACGGTGGGCATGATCGCCAGGCCGTCCAGGCCATCGGTCAGGTTGACGGCGTTGCTGGTGCCCACGATCACGGCCCAGGTCAGCGCAACAAAGCCCAGCACGCCCAGCGGATAGCTGACGGTCTTGAAGAACGGCACGATCAGGTCGGCGCGCGTCGGCAGCGCCATCGTGAAGCCGCTGCCCACCCAGGCCTTGAAGAGCGGCCACAGTTCGGTATTGGCCGGCGCGGACACGGCGAATGCCAGGTAGACCGCGGCCACCAGGCCGATGGTGGCTTGCCAGAAGAACTTCTGCCGTGCCGGCATGCCTTCCGGATCGCGGTAGACCACCTTGCGGTAATCGTCCATCCAGCCGATCCAGCCGAAGCCGAAGGTCACCAGCAGCACCACCCACACGAAGCGGTTGGTCCAATCGGCCCACAACAGCGTGCTGATGGCGATGGAAATCAGGATCAGCACGCCGCCCATGGTGGGGGTGCCGGTCTTGACCAGATGCGTCTCGGGGCCGTACGAACGCACGGCCTGGCCGATCTTCATTTCGGTCAGCTTGCGAATCACGCGAGGCCCCGCCACCAGGCCGATCAACAAGGCCGTGGCGCAAGCCAGCACCGCGCGCAGCGTGATGTATTCGAACACGCCCAAGACGCGCACATCATCGGAAAGCAGACGGGCGATCTCAAGCAGCATGGTGGTCTCCCTGCCCCTTGGACACTTGCCCGTCAGTCGAAGTAAAAGCCGTCACTACCCGCTCCATGCGCATAAAGCGCGATCCCTTTATCAATACGCAGGACGCGCGCAGGCCGCGCAACGCGGCAACGACTTCGTCTACCGATGCGCAGGCGTGCGCGCCCGAACCGTAGGCGGCGGCTGCCGCCCGGCTGGCTTCGCCTAGCGTGATGAGCGCGTCGAGCCCATGCTCGCGCGCGTAATTGCCCACCTCGACATGCATGGCGGGGCCGTTGTCCCCGACCTCACCCATGTCGCCCAGTACCAGGACGCGGGTGCCGCCGATGCGCGCCAGCACATCAATGGCGACGCGAACCGAATCGGGGTTGGCATTGTAGGTGTCATCAATGAGCAACGTTCCGTCACTCAATTTCTTGTACTGCATACGGCCCGCCACGGGGCTGAACCCGGCCAGCGCGCGCACGGCGACGTCCAGCGGCGCCCCCGCAGCGATGGCGCTGGCGATGGCGGCCAGGGCATTGCGCAGGTTGTGCAGGCCGGGCACCGGCAACGTCAGGTCGGCGGCGCCCACCGGCGTCACCACGCGGCAGCGCGTCGAATCGACGTCCGCCAGGATCTGTTCCGCATAGACGTCCAGGCCGGGCTGCAGGCCAAAGCGCAGCACGCGGCGCGGCGCGGCCAGCTTGTCCCAGATGGCCGCATAAGGCTCGTCGCCGGGGTACACCGCCACGCCGTCGTCGGGCAAGGCCGCGATGGCCGCGCCGTTTTCATATGCCACCGCTTCCACGGTGTGCATGAATTCCTGGTGCTCGCGCTGCGCATTGGTCACCAACGCCACGCTGGGCGCGGCGATGGCAGCCAGCTGCGCGATCTCGCCCGGATGATTCATGCCCAGTTCGAACACCGCGGCGCGATGCTCGGACCGCAGGCGCAACAACGTCAGCGGCACGCCGATATCGTTGTTCAGGTTGCCCGCAGTGGCCAGACGGGTCGCCTCGCCCTTCCAGCCCGCCAGCATGGCGGAAATCATTTCCTTGGTGGTCGTCTTGCCATTGCTGCCCGTCACCGCCACCACCGGCAGCGTGTACTGGGCGCGCCAGGCGGCGCCAATGCGCATCAGCGCCAGGCGAGTGTCGCCCAGCACCAGTTGCGGCAGATTCGATTCCGGCACGGCATGCGCCACCACGGCCGCGCAGGCGCCGCGCTCGGCAGCCTGGTCCAGGTAGTTGTGCGCATCGAAGTTGTCGCCCACCAGCGCCACGAACAATTCGCCTGCGCCGATGCGGCGGGTGTCCGTGGACACGCCCTTCACCAGCGGCAAGAGCAGCGCCAGGCGGGCCCACTCGCGGTCGTCGAAGGGCAGCTTTTCGCCACCGATGTCCTGGTAGGTCTCGTGGCCCTTGCCCGCCAGCAGCACCACATCTTCGGGCGAACTCGCCCAGATGGTCTGCATGATGGCGCGGGCGCGGTCGACCTGCACGTCAGCGCCTGCCGACGCCGGAATGCCGGCCAGGATCTGCGCCACGATGGCGTCAGGGGATTCGGAACGGGGATTGTCGCTGGAAACCACCACGTGGTCAGACAATTCCGCGGCGATGCGGCCCATTTCCGGACGCTTGCCCGGATCGCGCTCGCCACCGCAGCCGAACAGGCAGATGAGGCGACCGGCGCGCGCCTGCGCCACCGGGCGCAAGGCAGTCAGCGCGCGCGCCAACGCGTCCGGCGTGTGGGCGTAGTCCACCACCACCAGCGCCCCGCGCCCGGCATTGGCCTGGGTGCTGGAGACGACGGGTTCCACGGTCTGCAGACGGCCATCGACCGGATCGGTCGCGGCCAATTCACGTGCAATCTGCGCAAACGGCAGGCCCAGCTTGTACAGCACGCCGGCCACCAGCAGCAGGTTGGACACGTTGTGCGCCCCCAAGAGGCGCGTCACGATCTGCGCCTCGCCATGCGGTGACACCAGCGTGAATATCTGGCCTTGGGCGGTCGCCTGCAGATCCCGCGCGCGCATCGCGGCGGGAATTGCGGCGTCCGCGCTCAGGCTGTAGCCCATGACCGATACGTCGGCCGGCAGCGAGGCGATCAGGCGGCGTCCGGCTTCGTCGTCCGCGTTCACCACGGCGGCATTCAGGCCAGGCCAGCGGAACAGACGGGCCTTGGCGGCCTCGTAGCTTTCCATCGTGCCGTGGTAATCAAGATGATCGCGGGTCAGGTTGGTGTACGCGGCCAACGCCACGCGCACGCCATCCATGCGGCCCTGTTCGATGCCGATGGAAGAGGCCTCCATGGCCACCGCCTTGGCGCCGGCGTCGCGCATCGCCGCCAGCAGGCGGTGCACGGTCAGCACGTCGGGGGTGGTCAGGCTGCCACCCAGCGTGCGGCCATCCGGCAGCACGGCGCCCAGGGTGCCGATGGTGCCACAAGGCTTGTCGTTGCGGCCCAGCGCATGAGCAATCCACTGTACCGACGACGTCTTGCCGTTGGTGCCGGTGACGGCTACCACGGCCAACGCCGACGAGGGGCGGCCATACCAGGTGTCGCCCAACTCGCCCAGCAGGGCGCGCAGGCCCGTGACCGGCAACATGGGCGTATCGCCCGCTGCGGCGGCGGCCTCGATGGCCTCGGTGGCGGGCGCTTCGAACAGTACCGCGCTGGCGCCCAGCGCCAAGGCCTTCTCTATATAGAGGCGGCCATCGCTGGACAGGCCCTGGCAGGCGACGAACACGTCGCCCGGTTCGATCTCGCGGGAGTCCAGTTTCAGGTGCGCGGTCAACGACACGCGCGAATGCAACCACGCCACGGCTTGTTCGACCGTGGCGGCGGGGGATGAGAGGAAGCCTTTGGCGCTCATCTGCCTGGCTCCTTGATACCGGCAACAATAGTGGATTCGAAGGGCGCGTCCGGCCTCACGCCCATCAACCGCAGACTCCCGCCGACAATATGGGAGAACACGGGTGCGGCAATCGCGCCGCCGTAGTAACCGCCGACCGTGGGCTCGTCGATGGACACCGCCACGACGATCTTGGGATCGGACACCGGCGCAAAGCCCACGTACGAGCTGCGATAGCGCTGCATGCTGTACTTGCCATCGACGATCTTGCGAGCGGTGCCGCTCTTGCCGGCCACGCGGTAGCCCTGCACCTGGGCGGCCTTCGTGCCATCGGGTCCGGCAGCCGCTTCCAGCATGCCGCGGACCAGGGCAGTGGTCTTGGGCGTGTAGATCTTGACGCTGGTCGGATCGCTGTCGCGCTTGACCAGGGTCAGCGAGACCATGTCGCCGTTGCGGGCGAACACGGTGTAGGCGCGCGCCACCTGCAGCAGCGACACAGACAGGCCGTAGCCATAGGCCATGGTGGCCTTTTCGATCAGGCGCCAGCGGTCCCAGGGGCGCAGGCGACCGGGCGCCGCGCCGGGGAATCCCACTTGCGGCGCTTGCCCCAGGCCCAACTCGGTGAAGCGGTCCCACATTTCGCGGGATTCCAGCTTCTCGGAGATCATCGTCATGCCGATATTGCTGGACTTGCGCAGCACGCCCGCCACATCCAGCGTGCCGTTGCGGCTCACGTCGCTGATGGTGCTGCCCTGGTAGGTAAAGCGGCCATTGCCGGTTTCAAACAGGGTGTTCGTGGTGATGCGGCCCAGATCCAGCGCCAGCGCGGCAGTGAAGGGCTTCATGATCGAGCCGGGCTCGAACGTGTCGGTGATGGCCTGATTGCGCAGGTTGGCACCGTGGAAGGTCTCGCGCTTGTTCGGATCGAACGTCGGCACATTGGCCAGCGCCAGGATCTCGCCGGTGTGCACGTCGACGACCACGGCGGTTGCGCCCTTGGCCTGGTGCTTGTCCATGGCGTCCTTCAGTTCCTTGAACACCAGGTACTGCAGGCGGGTATCGATGGACAGGCGCAGGTCGCGACCATCGACCGGCAGCGTCACGGCCTGCACGTCTTCGATGACGCGACCCAGGCGATCCTTGATGACGCGGCGGCTGCCCGGGCGGCCCGACAACTGCTGGTTGAAGGTCAGTTCGACGCCTTCCTGGCCCTGGTCTTCGACGCTATTGAACCCGACCACGTGCGCCATCACGTCGCCGTCCGGATAGTAGCGGCGGGTCTCGGGCTGCTGGTGCACGCCGGGCAGGCCCAGCTGCTTGATCTTGTCGGCCACATCCATCGAGACCTGACGCTTCAGGTAGACGAAGTTCTTGTCTTCCTCGACCCGGCGGCGCAGATCGGCAACCGGGGATTCCAGCAACTTGGCCAGGGAGTCCAGCTGCGCAGGCGTGGCCTGCTTCAGATCTTCGGGAATGGCCCAGATGGCCCGCGCCGGCACGCTCGAGGCCAGCACGGCGCCGTTACGGTCCATGATCTTGCCGCGCGTAGCGGACAGTGTCAGCGTGCGCTCGTAGCGGCGCTCGCCTTGCTGCTGCAGGAATTCGTTGGAGAGGCCTTGCAGGAACAGGGCGCGGCCGGCCAGCACGGTAAAACCGCCGAACAGCAGGATCAGCACCAGGCGGGCGCGCCAGGTCGGCAACTGACCGCGCAGCACCGGATTGTCGAAGAACGGAACGCGCTTCATTGGGCGCCTCCGCTGGTCGGCACCGGGGCCTGATTCAGGTACAGCGTGCGATCCGGAACGATGGGAATCATCTTCAGGTTGTCACGCGCAATCAGGTCGACCCGCGCGTTACGCGCCAGTTCGGCACGTTCCAGTTGCAGGCGCCGCCAGTTGGTTTCCAGGTCACGTGCCTGCGCCTGATCGCGGCCCAGCTCGACAAAGAGCTGGCGCGACTGATACCGGCTGGTGACCAGGGAAATGGCCGACAGCATCAGTAAAGCCGCAACGATCAGGTTGACGCGACCCATCAGCGGCGCCCTCCTTTGCCACCGCGGCGAGGCGGCGGGGCCAGGTCGCTGCCCGGCAGCGAACCGATCTTGACGAACGCGGCGCCACCTTCGGCGGACAACGGGGTATCGGTACGCTCGGCGACGCGCAGCACCGCCGAGCGGGCACGCGCATTGACCGAGACTTCGTCGTCTTCGGCCAACACGCGTCCCAGGGAACGCAACACAGGCTGGGGCATTTCGCTTTCGCGCAGCGGCAGGCGTGCATGCGCGGCCGCCGGACGAGCCGCCGCCGCGATGCACTGCTTGACCATGCGGTCTTCAAGCGAATGAAAGCTGATCACCGCCAACCTCCCCCCTGGGGCAAGCAGATCTAAAGCTGACGCGAGGGTGCGCGCGAGCTCTTCGAGTTCCCGATTGATGTAAATCCGTAGAGCTTGAAAGGTGCGTGTGGCCGGATGCTGCCCCTTTTCGCGCGTGCGGACGGCGCTGGCGACGCACTCGGCAAGCTCGAGCGTGGTGCGCAGCGGCCTTGTTGCGCGGCGAGCAGCAATCGCCTTTGCAACCTGAAAAGCAAACCGTTCTTCGCCATAATCCGCTATGACCTCCCGCATCTCATCCACACTGGCTTGCGCCAGCCAATCCGCCACCGTGGGTCCACGAGTGGTGTCCATCCGCATGTCGAGCGGGCCGTCCCGCATGAACGAGAAACCGCGCTCGGCATCGTCGATCTGAGGCGACGACACGCCCAGATCCAGCATCACGCCATCGACCTTGTCGATGCCGAGCTGCCCTAATTCTTCGGCCATGGTGGCAAAGCCCCCATGCACCACCGTCACCCGGGAATCTGCCGCCGCCAACGCATTGGCGACCGCGATGGCCTCGGGGTCCTTGTCGAACACCACCAGCCGCGCCCCCGCCCCGAGGCGGCTGAGCAACTCCCGGCTGTGACCGCCGCGTCCGAACGTGCCGTCCACAAAGACGCCACGTTCCGCCCGCGTAGCCGCGGCCGGCTCGTCCTGGAGGTGCGACCGGGTCGCGCCCTTGCCGCCGAAATCGGCCAGCAACAGCGCGTCCACCGTCGGCTCCAGCAGGACGGGCCGATGTTCGAATTCCATAACTTTTTCAGAACGAAAACTGATTCAACACATCCGGCATACCCTTGGCCAGGTCTTCAGCCTCTCGGCTTGCCAGGGTAGCGGCATCCCACAGCTCGAAATGAGCGCCCAGACCGAGCAGCATCACATCGCGCGTCATACCGGAAGCGTTGCGCAGTTCAGGCGCGATCAGGACGCGGCCGGAGCCGTCCAGTTCCACGTCCTGAGCGTTGCCCAGCAACAGCCGCTGCAACGCGCGAGCCGTCATGGGAAAGGCGGCAATCTGCTCGCGCTTCTTTTCCCACTCGGGCCGCGGGTACACCAGCAGGCAGCCGTCTGGGTGGCGGGTCAGGGTCAGGCGGCCGTCCGCCTGCGACATCAGCGCGTCACGATGCCGGGTCGGAATCGAGATCCGTCCCTTGGCATCCAGCGTGAGCGCGCTGCTTCCCTGAAACACCACTTTTACCCCACTTAATTGCACAATTTCCTACTATTTCCCACTCTACGGTATGGCAATGGGGCGGTCAAGCGCGCGGTTGCAATTTTTTCAATCACAACAAGGACTTAGAGCAACTTGTAAATGCGCAAAAAGAAAAACCTCCCATTAAATCAGGAGGTTGCGTCACTAACTAAAAGTGCTTCTTAAGAAGTGGCGGCTAACGATGCCTTTGCATTGTTTTACCTGGCCCGCTGGTCGAAGACTGGCGGGCGTTCCGCGCCGGCTGCCGCGATTCGGGCTTTGAAAAAAAGCCGCCCACGCCGCACGGATGGAGAAATTCAATGCAAGACGGGTCTATAGGCCGGATTCTGTACGCCAGGTTTCCCTGGCGGGCAATCATTCCTCTGCGCGGATCATTGCTGAGCCGCTGTAGCCACCTACCCGCATGCTTGGACGGAGCCGCCCTTCGCGACCCGAAAGCCGCACGCATGCCTATTTGATGTTGCTCCGGGTAGAGGTTGCCGCGTTTCACCCTGCGATGCCGCCGATCGTTGCCGACCGGCGCAATACGGAGATGGCCGTATCAGTGCGCGACTGGCGCGCCCGCCCCGCAGACTCGTCTCTGTGGTCCTGTTCCTCGTCCGCGTCCGAAGACGCAGCCGGACGGCCGTTAGCCGTTACCCTGCCCTATGGAGTCCGGACCTTCCTCGATGGATTCGCATCCACCGCGATCGCCCAACCCGCCTTGCGGTGCGTATTCTAGTACAGGTTGCGAGCCTGTCCCCCAGAGGGGCCAAACGACCCGGCGGGGTTCCTGCGACAATAGCGCTTGATCCGCCTAGACGCAGCAGACACGACTACTACATGGCCCTCGCAACTCTCATCACCCTGACCGACATCCAGCTGGCCTACGGCCACCACCCACTGCTGGACCACGCCGACTTCGCCATCCAGGCCGGCGAGCGCATCGGCCTCATCGGCCGCAACGGCGCCGGCAAGTCTTCCCTGCTTCGCCTGCTCGACGGTCGCACCCTGCCCGACGACGGCGACATTGCCCGTACGTCGGGCCTGCGCGTCGCCACGGTCGAACAGGAACCGGAGCTCGACGAAAACGCCACGGTCTTTGACGTCGTCTGCAACCTGGGCGACGACCACGAAGACTGGCAACGCCCGTCACGCGTGCGCTCGGTGCTCGAAAAACTGGGCCTGCCCGCGGACGCCCAGATCGCTGGCCTGTCCGGCGGCACCCGCAAGCGCGTCGCGCTGGCGCGTGCGCTGGTCGACGAACCCGATCTGCTGCTGCTGGACGAACCCACCAACCATCTCGACTTCGAAGGCATCGCCTGGCTGGAAGAGATGCTGCGCACCTGGAAGGGCGCGGCGGTCATCATCACCCACGACCGCCGCTTCCTGGACTCGGTGGCCACCCGCATCGTCGAACTCGATCGCGGACGCCTGCTCAGCTTCCCCGGCAATTTCTCGCAATGGCAGGAACGCAAGGCGCAGTGGCTGGAGTCCGAACGCCTGGAGCAGGCGCGCTTCGACAAGCTGCTGGCCCAGGAAGAAGTCTGGATCCGCAAAGGCGTGGAAGCACGCCGCACCCGCAACGAGGGTCGCGTGCGCCGCCTGGAACGCCTGCGTGTCGAACGCGCCGAGCGCCGTGAACGCGTCGGCGACGTGTCGCTGGCGCTGGCCGAAGGCCAACGTTCGGGCAAGATGGTGGCCGAGCTGGAACACGTCAGCAAGCGCTTTGGCGACAAGATCGTGGTGGACGACTACTCCACTACGCTGCTGCGTGGCGACCGCATCGGCATCGTCGGGCCCAACGGCGCCGGCAAGACCACTCTGCTCAAACTCATCCTGGGCGAAATGCAGCCCGACAGCGGCAAGACCCGGCTGGGTACCAATGTCTCGGTCGCCTACTTCGACCAGATGCGCGCTCAGCTCGATGAAAACGCCACCTTGGTCGACATCATCAGCCCGGGCAGCGAGTGGGTCGAGATCGGCGGCACGCGCAAGCACGTCATGAGCTACCTGGGCGACTTCCTGTTCTCGCCCGCCCGCGCCGGCTCGCCCGTGCGCAGCCTGTCAGGCGGCGAGCGCGCCCGGCTGCTACTGGCGCGCCTGTTCGCCCGCCCCGCCAACGTCCTGGTGCTGGACGAACCCACCAACGACCTGGACATCGAAACGCTGGAACTGCTGGAAGAACTGCTGCAGGAATATTCCGGCACCGTCCTGCTGGTCAGCCACGATCGCGCCTTCCTGAACAACGTCGTGACGCAGACCATCGCCTACGAAGGTCACGGCCGCTGGCGCGACTACGTGGGCGGCTATGACGAATGGGTTGCCCAGCGCCCGGCATCGGCGAACGGCGAAGACGCCGAAAAGGCCATCAAGGCTGCCGACGAAGCCGCGGCGCGCGCCAAGGCCGCCAAGCCCAAGCCGGCCAAGACCGCCAAGATGAACTCATGGGAATTGCGCGAACTGGAAGGCCTGCCCGAGGCCATCGCCGCGCTCGAGGCCAGGCAGGCCGAACTGGCCGGCAAGCTGGCCGACGGCAGCCTGTACCGCGATGCCCCGGCCGAAGTCGAACGCATCAACGGCGAACTGTCCAAGCTCGAAAGCGAGCTCGAAGAAAAATTCGCCCGCTGGGAACTGCTGGAGGCGCGCCGCGAAGGCGCCCTCTGAAGACATTGCCACTATCTATATATATAGATAGTGGCATGTCATGGATGGGCGGCGAGGCCGCCCGCGATCAGACTGCGGCGCGCCAGGCCAGGGTTTCTCCCGCGGCCAGCGGCACCAGCGCCGTATTGCCGAACGGCACTTCATCCGGAATCTCGTAGGTCTCGCGCACCAGCGTCAGGGTGCCGGTGTTGCGCGGCAGACCATAGAAGTCCGGGCCATGGAAGCTGGCGAACCCTTCCAGCTTGTCCAGCTTGCCAACGGCCTCGAACGCCGTGGCGTACAGCTCCATGGCGTGCAGCGCGGTGTAGCAGCCGGCGCAGCCGCAGGCATGCTCCTTCAGGCCGCGGGCATGCGGCGCGCTATCCGTACCCAGGAAGAACCGCGGGCTGCCGCTGGTCGCGGCTTCGACCAACGCCAGGCGGTGCGTTTCACGCTTGAGGATCGGCAGGCAATACCAGTGCGGCCGCACGCCGCCCTGGAAAATGGCGTTGCGGTTGTACAGCATGTGCTGCGGCGTGATCGTCGCGGCGATCGGACCTTCGGCGTCGCGCACATATTCCGCGCCTTCCTTGGTCGTGATGTGCTCGAACACCACCTTGAGCGCCGGGAATGCGCGGCGCAACGGCTTCATTACGCGCTCCACGAAGATCGCTTCGCGGTCGAACACGTCGATCGACGGATCGGTCACCTCACCATGCACCAATAGCGGCATGCCGCATTTTTCCAGCGCTTCCAGCGCCTTGGCACACTTGCCCAGCAGGTCGGTCACGCCGGCATCGGAATTGGTGGTCGCGCCCGCCGGATACAGCTTGACGGCGTAGACCTGGCCGGACTCGTGCGCGCGATAGATTTCTTCGGCCGAGGTGTTGTCGGTCAGGTACAGCGTCATCAGCGGCGTGAACGCGTCGGCGTTGCCGCCCGCTTTGGTCAGCGCGGCCAGGATGCGGCCGCGGTAAGCAAGCGCCTGTTCGGTGGTGGTCACCGGCGGCTTCAGGTTCGGCATGATGATGGCGCGGGCGAATTGCCTGGCGGTGTCCGCCACCACGGCCTCCAGCGCCGCGCCATCGCGCAGGTGCAGATGCCAGTCGTCGGGGCGGGTGATGATCAGTTGCTGGGGTGTTTGCGTAGACATGGGAAGCTTCTTAATCTGCCAGCGGCATGCCCCGTTCGGCCAACGCGCAGAACATCGCGCTGCCCAGGGGAATGACGGCATCGTTGAAATCAAAATGCGAGTTGTGCAGCACGCAGCCGGAATCGGCCCCGCCCTGCCCCAGCCGGAAATACGCGCCGGGCTTGCTCTGCAACATGAAGGAAAAATCTTCCGAACCCATCGACGGCACCAGGTCCCGCACGACGTTCTCCTTGCCGATCATCTCGGTGGCAATGTCGGCGACAAGATTGGCGTGCTGCGGCGTGTTCAGGGTCGCGGGATAGATGCGCTCATAGATCAGTTCGGCCGTCCCGCCGAACGCGCCGGCAATGGCAGTGACCAATTCGCGCATACGCGTCTCGACCATTTCCTGCACCGACTTGCGGAACGTGCGTACCGTACCCACCAGCTTGGCTTCACGCGGAATCACGCTCATCGCACCGGGATGCCCCGCCTGCATCGAGCCGATCGACACCACCGCGGAATCCAGCGGATTGACGTTGCGCGACACGATGGTCTGCAATGCCGTGATGATCTGGCCCGCGATGGTCACCGGGTCGATGGTCTGATAGGGATGCGCGCCGTGGCCGCCGCGGCCGGTAATCTGGATCTCGAAGCGATCGGCCGCCGCCATCATCGGCCCCGGATTGATGCCGATGGTGCCTGGCTTCAGGCCCGGCCAGTTGTGCAGGGCGTAGATCGCGTCACACGGAAACGTATCGAATAACCCATCCTCGAGCATGGCTTTCGCGCCACCGCGCCCTTCTTCGGCCGGCTGGAAGATCAGTACCGCCGTGCCGTCGAAATTACGCGTCTGAGCCAGGTACTTGGCCGCACCGATCAGCACCGCCGTATGGCCGTCGTGGCCGCAGCCGTGCATCAGGCCAGGCTTGGTGGACTTGTGGCCGAAGTCGTTGTCTTCGGTCATGGGCAAGGCATCCATGTCCGCGCGCAGGCCGATCATCCGGCCGCTGTCGCAACGTTTGCCGCGGATCACGCCCACCACACCGGTCTTGCCGATGCCGCGGTGTACCTCGATTCCCAGCGCCTCCAGCGCACCCGCGACGATCCCGGAGGTCCGAACTTCTTCAAAGCCCAATTCCGGATGGGCGTGCAAATCGCGCCGCAGCGCCGTCAATTCGTCATGAAAGAGGCGAATTGATTCCAAAGGAGAACGTGCGTACATAGGAGGTTACAGAATGACGTGGGATGGGGGACGGTCCGGACATTTTAGTTGCTACAGAGGATAAATGCCTTTGTCTTTACGGGAGAGACACGTTATGCTCCGGCCGCAGGACAATTTTTCCAACAGCCAGAGAAGGAGCGCCGCATTATGGCCACAACCTCCAAACCCGCGACCGCGCGCAAGCCGAACGCTGCATTCATGAAGCCCCTGACTCCCAGCGCCGAATTGGCGGCTGTGATCGGTTCGGAAGCCGTGCCGCGCACCGAGGTCACCAAGAAGATCTGGGAATACATCAAGAAGCACAACCTGCAAGACGCCAGCAACAAGCGCAACATCAACGCCGATGCCAAGCTGCGCCCGATCTTTGGCAAGGATCAGGTCACGATGTTCGAACTGACCAAGCTGGTCAACGCACATCTGAAGTAAGCAGGCAAAGGGCGTACGTCGTACGTCCCTGCCTCGATACTGTCGCGACGCCCTGGCTTGAACGCCGGGCGGACTCGACTTCCGGCACCTACCGCCCACAGCAGTTCCGCACAGGCTGTCCGCCTAGCGCCGCCAGACCCATACCCGCGATGGGCACGGCCAGAATTCCCACGCACGACCTACGCTTCGGTGCCTGCGCATGTGAGTCGCACACACCTCGCGCGCTCCTTAGCCCTGCGCACCATGTGCTCGACGGCCGTTCATGCCGCACGCTTGATGGGTTTCGCTCAGCCGCAGCGCCGGCAGTGAGGCGGCTGCTACGCGCATGCACGCCGATCCGAAAGCGAGCGAAAGCTCGTCAATATCTCCAGGTGAACACTCCCTCCCAGGCTCCCATCGCGTTCAAGTGCGCTCGGGTCGCCTGTCTGTCCATATCGCCCTTGTTCTTGCTGCGCTTATGGACCCTGGAAATAAAAAAGGCCGGCGCATGCCGGCCTTTCCAGGGAACGCTGTACGTTCAGGCGTAGGTGGTCGGTGCAGTGCCTTCCAACAGCGACAGCCAGCCCTTGATCAGGCGGTACAGGCCCCAGACAACCGTGGCGACCACGCCGATCCAGCCGATATAGATCACCAGCGCCAGGCCGCTGATGGCCAACCACAGCAGAGCCCACCAAAAGGTCCGCAGCAGCCAGTCGAAATGGGCAGCGTAAACGGTGCCAGCGGCATCCGAACGCTTCAGGTACATCAGCACGACGGCAGCCAGCGTAGCAATGCCCAGGAAGCCACTGGTCAGAAAGCCCAAGGCAAACAAGCCATAGGCCACATGGGTCAGCGTGCGCAGGTCTAATGCCGTACCGGGCGCGGGGGTCTGGGTATCACTCACGATTACGCTCCAACAATTGACTCGGTCAATCTTACCGCACAATACCATTGGGCCCACGAGCGTTGTTAATTGGGCACAATCAGCATTGACGCGGCTTGCAGCCCTGTTGACGGCTCCGTCAGGCATTCATTTTCAGGCCCGCCGCCAGGCTGTCCAGCCTGCCCTAGCCAACGCATTCAAAGCCCCGACGCCCAAACAAAAGCCCCTGGGC